>JAGNUG010000125.1 GCA_017987115.1 Flavobacteriales bacterium
GCGCTACATTGAACAAGCAATTCAACATCCAATTGTTGTCCCCCAGTTGCTGGTAGCGATCCACTTGTCAAAAGGCCACGCTACAACCATAGTGAAATACGGCTGTCCTCCGCCTGCTCCGCCAATTGGTTCGCACACCATTTGATAACTACCTGGTGGTAGACAGATCGTATCGGAATCCAGTTCATTCACATTAGGCAATGAGAAAACACCATTCTCCACCATTACTCCTGATCCATCGGTAATGGACCATTCGAAATCACCCATCGTTATTGCTCCCCCAAAATTCTGGATCGTCGGATAAACCGTAACGCATGGATCGGCCGGGCATAGATCGAACAAGGGAGTCCAAGAGCACACGAGTTCGGTTGTAAATCCGGTCCAAAGTTCCAAGGTGCCAAGGAATGGACTTTCAGGAACGACCGCTCCCTGAACAAGCGGTAGAACATGCCAACTGTCACCCGCGATACCAAAGAAATTCGTGACCTCGATGGCTAGCGTATCGCCATTCGCATCGAATAGAATGAAGTTCGGATAGTCGAAGATCACATTTGTATTCTGGTTCGAAACGTGGACCACGATCGCCGTATCGGTGAATGGATGCCACTGGATGCTGATAATGTCCAAACTGTCGCATGCTGAACCTCCCGCTGTTACCTCAAAGAAATGTTGGCCTTGTGCGGCAAGATCGTCCACGTTCGTTCCGTTGATCACAATGGTGTACTGGCCGGCATCGAGCATACCGAGCGCTATTGTTTCAGTGTGTGGTACGATCACAGTCGCCCCGCCATCATCCACTGCGGTGATATCAATGTTCACCACATTGTTCGTTACAGTAGCGCTTGCTGCGCTTACGTATGATCCAGTCCCGGAAAGGCTACCAGTAAGTTCGATGCTCACATTATCCGCTGTTGTGGGATTGTTGGGTTGCACATCAATATCACTGATGTAGAAATACGTCTGCGCATGCAGTTGCAATGCGAATACCAGGATCAAAGAAGAGAGTATGGTTCGTAGCATGGGAAAGGGTTTGCAACTAAGACGGATCGAAAGCGTAAAAAGCTGCCTCAGCTTTTCATATTGTCGAAGGTCAAGGGCAATTCGAAATCCTTTTCACGACATAACGTCATCACAGCTTGCAGATCATCGATCTTCTTTCCGTTAACACGGATCATATCATCCATGATCTGAGGCTGAACTTTCAAACCACTGTCCTTGATCGCTTTTACGATCTTCTTCGCGGTTTCGCGTTCAATGCCTTGCTTGACCTTAATGATACGATAGAGCGTTTTGCCACTCGGTACCGGCTCCGCGGTCAGGTCATAACTGCGCACATCAACTTTCTGTTTGCCACTTCGTTCCAGCAAGAGATCCAGAATGGAATCCAATTTCATGTGATCCTCCGTGCTGATCTTGATCGTCAGTGCTTTCTGATCCGCTTCTACGGTGCTGTTCGTACCGCGCAGGTCATAGCGTGATTCGAGTTCGCGTTTTACAACGTTCACGGCATTGTCAAGCATTTGCAGATCTACTTTCGAAAGGATGTCCACGGATGGCATTGTTGTTCTGAGTTGGTATGTGACAAATGTAACTTCTATGATCGGTCAGCTCCAGATCGCTGTTATCGTATATTCGATGTTCCAACCAACACATTTTCCCAAATGAAAACAACAACATTCTTTTTAGCGATCTCTGCGATCACCTTTCTCGGTGCATGTAACTCTGGCCCAAGCCCGGAACAAAAGGCACTCGCAGACAAAGAGGCCATCAACAAAGCTGCTTTCGAGAAATTCGGCGAAGCTTGGGCTAAAAAGGACAAAGCAGCCCTAAGCGAAGTGTTGGCCGACAATTTCATGACGCACAACCCTGATCCGTCCATACCAAGTACAGGAAAGCAGCACATCCTCGATCAAGTCGATGCTTACTACGGTATGAGTTCCGATATGGCCGGAGATCCTAAATTAATGATGGTGGATGGTGATTGGGTGGCCGGCGTGGTCATGGCCAAAGGCACCAATGATGGAGCAATGGGCGAAATGCCCGCAACCGGTAAGAAATGGGAAGCAACGGCCGTTGATTTCATGCGGTTCGAGAATGGTAAGATCGTTGAACATTGGGGCGTTTTCGATGCGATGACAATGATGCAACAGCTCGGTATGTTCGACCATCATGATGATATTGCCATGGACAAAGAACATGTCTGTTCCGATAAATGCAAGGGTGATAAGCACCTTTATGCGCATGGAGAAAAAGGCCATGAGTGTGCTGAGGAGTGCAAGAAGGTGATGGAGAGTAAAGTTTGATTCACGCGTAATAGCCGATCGAAGCGCCTGCGATCCTTTGTAGGCGCTTCTTTATTTTTGTTCGTTCCGCCGTAGATTCGTAGGCTACACTGGAAAACCATGGCAACTCAGACCCTAAAATATCCCGAAACCACCAATTACATTGCTGGCAAAGCAGCGAACGGTACGCCGAATAAAATGGACGTGCGTTCCCCGTTGGATGGTAGCATCATCAGTACCGTTGCTCTATCGACCGTACAGGACCTCGATGCCGCCGTGAAAGCTGCTGAGGCTGCATTCCCTGCTTGGAGTGGCACACCGATCAAAGAGCGATCACAGATCTTTTTCAAGTACCGCGAATTGTTGGCGAAGAACCGAGAAGAATTGGCATTGCTTGTCCATACTGAGAATGGCAAGACCATGGATGAGTCCTATGCCGAGGTCGACAAGAGCATGGAGCTAACGGAATTTGCGTGCAGTCTTCCTCAACTTGTTCAAGGCGAATTGCTTGAAGTAAGCAAAGGTGTAGAATGCCGGATCGAGCGCAAACCATTGGGAGTGGTGGCCAGCATTGCACCATTCAACTTTCCGAACATGGTGCCGCATTGGACCATTCCGAATGCATTGATGTTAGGCAATACAATGATCCTGAAACCAAGTGAAGTGGTACCGATCAGTGCCATGCGCATTGCGGAATTGCTGAAAGAAGCCGGATTACCCGATGGTGTATTCAACGTGGTGAACGGAGACCGTGAGATCGTTGAAGCAATTTGTGATCACCCGGGGATCAAGGCCGTAAGTTTTGTTGGAAGTACCAAAGTTGCAAAGCTGGTATACATCCGTGCAAGCGCTTCATTGAAACGTGCTGTTTGTTTGGGCGGAGCAAAGAATCATTTGCTCGTATTACCGGATGCACATCTGGAAATGACCGCAAGCAATGTGGTAGCCAGCATGAGCGGTTGTGCAGGACAACGGTGTATGGCCGCAGCGCAGATGGTCGGTGTAGGTAGTGTTGAACACATCATCGATCAGATGATCATTGAAGCGAAGAAATTGATCCCCGGAAAAAACCTTGGACCAGTAATTAGTAAAGCCTCATACGAACGTATTCTTGGTTTCATTGATGAAGCTGAAAAGGCGGGTGCGAAAGTGATCCTCGATGGTCGCAACCCTAAAGTTGAAGGTGGTGCCAAAGACGGTTACTACCTCGGACCCACGATCATCGATCACGTAACTGCAGATATGCGCATTTCACAGGAAGAAGTGTTCGGTCCGGTGATCAGTATTATTCGTGCAAAGGATCTTGATGCTGCGATCGATATCGAGAACGCAAGCCCCTATGGTAATGCTGCCGCAGTATTCACACAAAGTGGTGGGCAAGCCCGTCAAGTAATGGAGCGCGCCAGCGCCGGCATGATCGGAGTTAACATCGGGGTACCCGTACCACGCGAACCGTTCAGTTTCGGTGGTTGGAACGATAGCAAATTCGGTACCTGCGATATCACCGGAAAAAGCTCCATTGAATTCTGGACACAACTGAAAAAGACCACTACGAAGTGGAATCCGGAAGGAAAGACGAATTGGATGTCTTGAGCTGGAGCGTTGATTATGCGGATCATCATTTTTGATCTGATCCCACAATGACCATGTTCGCTCATGCTTCCGCAGTATCAGTCTCGTCTCTGTCGTCAGGGATCCATCTATAAATCAGGTTTATAACATGAGTACAGTAACTAGAACGAACCCTGCTGATATCCTCAAGGATAATCTCGAACATTCGATCTTCAGTTGGAGTAAGCAATCGGGCCTCAACCCGATGAACATCGAACGGGCCAAGGGTATATATATCTACGACCGAAGCGGTAAGAAGATCATCGATTTCAGTTCTCAATTGATGAACGTGAACATCGGGCATGGTCATCCGAAAGTGGCGGAAGCCGTGGCGAAGCAGATGGCCGAGGTGAGCTATGTGCATCCTGGAATGATCACGGAAGCACGTGGTAAGCTGAGCAAGACCTTGAGCGAGATCACACCGGGAACATTGAACCGAACTTTCTTCACGAACGGAGGCACTGAAGCAGTGGAACACGCCATGAAGTTGGCACGGTTGTATACCGGTCGGCATAAGATCATTACGCTTTATCAGAGCTATCACGGTGCTACGTACGGTGCCCTCAGTGCTGGCGGTGATCCACGCGGATTGCCGCACGATAGTCAGGGGGTGCCGAACATCATCCACGTTGAGAATCCGTATTTCTACCGTTGCCCTTGGAACAGCAAGACGCCGGAAGAATGCACCGAGAACGCTTTGGCTCACTTGGAACGCGTTGTGAAATTCGAAGGACCGCAGTATATCGCCGCCATCATGATGGAAGGGGAGAGCGGATCCAGCGGTTGCATCAAATACCCACCGGGCTACTGGAAGGGCGTGAAGAAGATCGCGGATGAATATGGCATCCTGACTATCTGCGATGAGGTCATGAGTGGATTCGGACGCACGGGCAAGTGGTTCGGTATTGAGCACCATGGCATAGTGCCGGACATTATGTGCATGGCAAAAGGTCTTACTGCGGGTTACATCCCGCTAGGTGGCATCATCGTGCGCGAAGAGATCATCAAACACTTCGATGATAAGCCACTGCCAATTGGATTGACCTACAGCGCACACGCCGTAGCATGTGCCGCAGGCAACGCGGTGCTCGACATCTACAAAGAAGAGAACTTGGTGGAGAATGCTGCCAACATGGGCAAATACGTGGATGAAAGCGTAGCCAAACTCGCAGAAAAACATCCGAGCATCGGCGATTTCCGTAACACGGGTCTGCTCGGCTGCATTGAACTAGTAAAGGACCGGAAGACCAAAGAACCAATGGCCCCATGGAACGCAACCCCGGATCAAATGGGCGTTATGAACAAAGTTGCCGCCAAGATCACCGAGCTCGGCATGTTCACCTTCGTGCGCTGGAACTGGATCTTCGTTGCACCACCATTATGCATTGATAAGGCTGGTATTGATGAGGGGATGGAGATCATTTCCAAAGCGTTGACCGTGGCGGATGAGGGGTGTAATTGAACTGCGAAATCCGAATGGTGCTAGTGTATCCAAGGTGCCGTCTTGATTGCGTTGTAGTTGTACGAATTTGATAACGAACACTATTTGCTAGAGTCGATATCTTGAATTCATAAATGGACCAACCTGCTGCCGAGATGTACATTCTTTCGAAGCTCCGCTACGGACTTCCAAAAGAGCGTACGTACCATAATTTCAGTCACACGTTGGACGTGTATCGTTCTTGCGTGGCCATCGCCATGAGCGAGAACATTGATGGTGAAGATCTCGACCTACTGCGCACAGCGGCCCTGTATCATGATTCCGGATTCATGATCGGTCATCATGAACACGAAAAGGCAGGCTGTGACCTAGCCCGTGAAGCGTTGCCACAGTTCGGGTACACTGAAGAAATGATCGAGCGGGTGTGTTCAATGGTAATGGCCACTAAGTTGCCTCCAAAACCAACCGACCATTTTGGGGAGATCCTTTGCGACGCGGACCTCGACTATCTCGGGCGTTCGGATTTCTTCAGGATAGGCACCACATTGTTCTGGGAATTCCTGCACGACGGAATCGTAAACAACGAGCGCGAATGGAATGAGCTCCAAGAGCGATTTTTAGGCACCCACACCTACTTCACCGCTGTAAGCCAAAAAGTGCGAGAACCGGTCAAGCAACAGCATCTACAGCGGATCAGAGCATGGTTGGCGGATAATGATGGCCCTGGTGTTGCCACCCCATTTGTACCTCTTTGGTGGTGATGAGATCGATAGGGAGGTAACTGAAAGAAAACAAGAACATGGAGCTTAAGCCAACGATAGGTATTCAGGACATTGAATTCGGTATGACCAAAGCTGAAGTGGGTGAACTATTAGGCTTACCGCACTCCTCTTTTCAAGATGATGAAGAACCTGAACACCTCGTTCATCAATACGACAAGTTGAAATTGCGCCTCACGTTCTTTGGTGAAGAAGGCGGTAAAATGGGCTACATCCGCTGCGCGGATCCTGACCTTGTACTGCAAGGCCAGAAGGTAATTGGCCGACCGATAGAAACTGTAAAATCACTGTACAAAACTGGCACTTGGGAAGTTGAAAAGCATCCCTACTTCGAAGCCCATTTCAACGAAGAAAATTGGCTTATTCTACATGTGGAGTACGGCGAAGTGATCGATATTGAACTGGGTGTTCCGTTCAAAAGCAACGACGAGTACGATTGGAAGAGGTGATGTTCAATGGTCTCTCTCGCAGTTGATCTCATTGAAATTGGAGCATTTGCCAGCCGCCCATGGACGTACGTGCCGCATATAATACTTGGTCAAAGCAATACGACACCAGCACTAATCGCACGCGCGATCTCGAAGGAAATGTGCTGAGGAAGGTGCTAGAGATCATTCAGATCGAACGTGTGTTGGAGATCGGTTGCGGAACGGGCAAGAACACTGAATGGCTTGTTCAGCGTGCGAAACACATCACGGCTGTGGATCTTTCAGAAGGTATGCTGGCCAAGGCAAGGGAGAAGATCAGTTCGGATAAGGTCCGCTTTGTGCAAGCGGATATTCTCGAACCCTGGACGTTCTGTGAAGGGTTATATGATCTCGTCACGTTCAGCCTTGTGCTGGAACATGTGGAGCACTTGGGTCCGGTACTCAAGGAAGCCGCATCACACCTTGCGCCCCGCGGGCAAGTGTACATCGGTGAGTTGCATCCATTCAAACAATACGCAGGTACCAAAGCCCGCTTCGAAACCGAGAAAGGCACAGAAGTGGTTACTTGTTTCGATCATCACGTTTCTGATTTCTTGGATGCTGCTCGATCGAATGAGCTTGAATTGGTGCGTTTGGGTGAGCACTTTGATGCGGATGATCTTTCCCGACCGCCCCGCATTTTGAGTTTGCTGCTGCGTCGAGCCTAGGGGATCTTGCAGTTTCTATGCTGTTTCTCCACGAAGCCTATGCATTCCTTCACCGCCACAAGTTTCAATTCTTCCCGTGATTTGCGAACCCTCGGCTGCCAGTCAAAGAGCCGGATCGTTCCGGGTCTGCCTTCTTGCATTGTATAGCAGCGCTCGATGACCTGTCCATTCATGCGTAGTTGAACACCAAGGGTTGAGTGCCCGGGCCAGATCGCGATCTTCGTAACGCAACGGTCCCACGCTACATCCATCACCCCAGGTTGTTCGCGTAGCCATGTCACCAAACGGTCGTAGGTAGGCGAATGGACCGTGCAAGTAGTGCTCGACGACGTGACCAACGTGCCATTTCGCTGCTTATGTAGTTCACGCTTTATCCAGCGATCCAGAGCTAGCGGGTTATCGCGTTGAATGGCTTTCGCAAAGGCATTTTGGTCCTGTGCATGAACAGTGCACGACATCAGACAAAGACACAGGATCAGACTTTTCATGGCTGAAGCCATTTGCGCCAATCCCGAATGGCCTCTCGTATTCTCGTTTCAGTGAGCGGTAGGTTCTGTCTCAAGTCCTTGGGGTCGATATGCTCCTGACCAGTGAACAGGTCCAGCGTTCGGCAGATCTCTTTTATGTAAACACCATGGATGGTGGCATTCTCGCTCCCGCCGATGAACCAAGGCGTGTTCTCCAATACATAGAGTAAGTAGCGCACGGCTTGGTGATCCTGCACTTCCAATTGGTCGTAGTGTTCCTTCGTTGAACACACCAATGGCCGCATGCGCCTATATTCCTGCAAGTTCTTTATGCCCATGATACGGACGTCACCAAAGAAGTGTGCTGTCTGCGCAATGGAAAGGTGAAAGTCGAGATGACGTTCGATGTATCGCTGCACGGTGTTATAGTGCGGATCTGTGTGCCAGTAACGCTGCGAAAGATGTTCGAATTGGATGCGAACGGAATCGTTGGTGAATGCGTTCTGCATCCCCTCAAGGATCTCGCAGGTGATAAGAGGAGGGTCCGGAAATTCCTGGAACATGTTAGCACTATCGGAGAGCACTTGCCGGACATGATCGCTAAAGTCCGTTGAAACAGATGCGCATTCGTACAAGGCATTTGAATTGTTGGGTTTCAACTTCATGTCCTGTCCATTGCATGATGTGCTCATCATGATCATTGATATGCATGCCAGGGAAACTAGCTTGTGCGCGTTCATTTCAACACAAAGTACACGCAAAATGAAGGAAGGTTCAACCTTATCTCAACGACCATGTAGTTACTACATTGGTCGCAATTCCAAACACCCTACCTACCCCCTGAATGGAGGACATAGAGAATTCCCCGCTGTACAGCCCCGACCTAGCACCGATTGCGGTTGAAGAACGCACGTGGAGCAAGTGGAACCTTGCTGCGTTGTGGGTTGGTATGGCCGTGTGCATACCTACGTACTTGCTAGCGAGTTACATGATGCGCGCTGGGTTGAGCTGGCAAGCAGCGCTCACGATCATTGGTCTTGCGAATTTGGTGATCACCATTCCCATGGTGTTGAACGGACATGCAGGAGTGAAGTATGGTATTCCATTTCCGGTGCTAGGGCGTGCCGCTTTCGGAACGGTGGGCATTCACATTCCGAGTATCGTGCGGGCCATTGTTGCGTGTGGCTGGTTCGGGGTGCAAACGTGGATCGGTGGGTTGGCGATATACTCCATTTGGTATGCAGCAACGGATGGGGTAGGTGATCCAGGGTTGAGCACAGGCAAGTTTATTGCGTTCGGGATCTTTTGGTTGATACAGATCTGGTTCATTTGGCGCGGAACGGAGAGCATTAAATGGTTGGAGACCTGGGCGGCACCGATCCTGATCATCATCGGATTGTTGTTGATCGGATGGGGCGCAAGGAACGCTGGTGGTTTCAAAGAAGCACTGGAGCAGGGTAAACAATTGCAACACGCCACAGCCGTCCTGATACCAAACGCAGAAGCCAATTCCGGTCACGAATTGCGATTGACTCCATTGGTCGGGTCGAATGGTGTACCGAAAGCTACAGAGTATCGTAATGTTCCTCTTGATGGAAATGATAGCCGATCGGATGTTTGGCTGCCAATTACTAGCCCGACGACAAATCAGCCAATTGGAGCTGAATCAACTGTGAATGTTCAGTTCCGGAATGCGGAAGGGCAGGAATCAACAGTACTGACGGTCCAAGCCAGCCCGGGTGTGCCGGAAAGCACAGGGTTTTTGAGCTACATGTTGTGGTTCACAGCGATGGTCGGGTTTTGGGCGACCATGGCGATCAGTATCTCGGACATCACACGCTTTGCAAGTAGTCAGAAGGACCAATTGGCCGGGCAGTTCATTGGTTTGCCGGGCACCATGATCTTCTATTCGTTCGTTGGGATCTTCGTCACTAGCGCGGCGGTGATCGCATTCAAGGATGTGCTCATTGCTGAAGATGCGCCGTGGGATCCGGTTTCATTGGTCAGCAAATTCTCCAGCCCAGGTGTTGTCATCTTCGCGCAACTGGCGATGTTGATCGCAACGCTTAGTACCAACATTGCGGCCAACGTCATCGCACCTGCCAATGCATTCAGCAATCTCTTTCCGCAGAAGATCAGTTTCAGGGTTGGTGGTGTGATCGCTGGGTTGATCGGGATCATGATCTGCCCTTGGTGGTTGTTGGATGAGATCAGCGGGATCTTGATCTTCGTGAGCGGACTTCTTGGTCCGGTGTTGGGAATTTTATTGTGTGATTATTTCATCATCCGCAAGACCGACTTATCCGTACCGGATCTATTCGCAGTGAATGGCAAGTACCGTTTCACTTCGGGCTTTAACCTAGTAGCGATAGTCGCGCTTGTTGTCGGTGTCTTCGCCGCGCTGATCGGTTTCTGGGTAGATGCGCTCGCTTTGCTTTACCAACTTTCTTGGTTCACCGGTTTTGTGGTGGCGTTT
>JAGNUG010000126.1 GCA_017987115.1 Flavobacteriales bacterium
CCTTTGCTCAGGTTGATGTCCTGGATCCACGTACCGGGCAAGAGCGTTAGTCCGTAGTTGGAAGAAAGCCCGCGGATGAACGGTAGATTCTCCATGCTGATCTGCGCGTACCGGCCATCGAGTCCGAGCATCCGGATCGTCTTGGTACCGGAGACCGCATCGGCATAATTCACATCGATCGTTGCATTGGTCTCGAAGCTTTCACTGAGATCGCAACACGCGGCACGTTTCAATTCTTTTTCACCTATCGTCTCCATGTTGATGGTGGACCGCGAACTGAGCTGCGTACCGCTTACGCGTTCCATCACCACGGCACTCTCCAATTCCTGCACTGCGGCTAGCGTAATACGCAACGGTTGAGATGTCGCGGCATCGAAACCAAGCGTGTCATTGCTATGCCCTACAGCAGCGACAACCAAGCTGGCCGGCCATGCAGCGGGCATATCGATCGCGAACTTGCCATCCATATCCGTAATCGCAGAGACCGTTGTTCCCAGCCAACCGACGGAAGCGCCGGGAATGCGCTCCGCACCTGAAGAACCCTCACCGATCACCTGGCCGGTAACGGTTGTTTGGGCATGCGCCAACAAGCTCCCGAAGAACAGCGGCACCAGTAAAATTCCTATGCGTTCATAAAGATCCATTATCGTTCTTTTCAAAGTTCGATTCCGCAAAAGCGGAAAAAACGGACGTGCCACGGAATGCGGCACGTGGAACAAAGAAGTACGATCTAAATAAGGAAGCTGCAATTGGCAGCAAGACGCGCGCTCAAGAGCTTGGGCGGTGGCCGACTTTCTGCACGCGGCACAGCACGCACAGGAACAAAGTACTCCACATGCAATGGCGCATGCTCAACTTGCAAAGCAGCAAGATCCAATGCCAATTCCACATGTGGTGTGAACGGGTCGGTGGAACCAACAGCCTGTGTGATCGCGCAACATTGTGCTTTCACCACCGGAACAGCAGAAGGCGCATCATCCGGGCAGCAATCATCGGCCAGCCCAACGCTCACCACGGAATGTCCGGCACTCAGGCACGTCATCCGCGACAAAGCGAACCCACTGGTGACGAACAGCAGAAGCACCGCCAAAAGCGCTGCACTCCATTTGTTCTGTCTGATGTACTGATTCATCTATCTTTAGCAAAGATACGGTGATCGGCAATTTTGGTTGTGCTATTATGAAAAGTTGGAAGATGAGCGGTTCTGGCAGTAGTGAAGGAAGAAAATTACGAGGAAGAGACGCGGAGTTGCAGAGGAACGCAGCGGTATTAGGTCCGGAATACGATAGTAGAGCAGTTATCAAACAACCCTGAACATGGTAGCTTCAAATGTTATTAAGCGGATCGTATTTCTGCTATTTGTTCTTGGTCCTTCAATGTTGAACGCCCAAGGCCTTCAATGGCTCAAGCATATTTCTGGTACGTTTGATGAGCAAGTTAGCACCGTTACTACAGATAGCACAGGAAACGTATACGTCACAGGTTCATTAGCAGCATGGAATGGACCAGGCGGTTTCGTAGATGGTAATTTTCATGCTATTGCTGGCACTCGTGATATTTTCCTTGCTAAATTCAATGCAAGCGGCGACTACCAATGGAGCGTAACTGCCGGCGGTGATAAAATTCCAGTGGATATAAATGAACGGGAGAGTGGCTACATGGTTAAATACAATTCTACAACTAATACTGTTGTTCTTTTGGGCAGCTATGATTCTAACTCAAGTTATTTCGGACCTGGTTTAACGGCAAGTGGAAAAGGCATGTTCTTGGCAGGTTATTCTGTTGATGGCGTTTGCCTTTGGCTGGAAACTGTTCCTTGGGGCGAGGGGACAAGCATCGCAATAGATGACCATGGCGTAATTTATGTTCAAGGTAATCGTGAAGAATTATTTAGTGATCGGTTTATTCGGAAATACTCAGGTAATGGGGACTTAATACATTACGCTGAAATTGGCGTGGATGTTCGTGGTCTATTAGAGACAAAAAATGACTCCGTTGTAATTATGGCGGGTTGGTGTAGAAATGAACCCGAATTCTTAGGCACTTCACTACTTCCTGTAACAACAGCTAGGAACCCACTTTTGGCGAGAATTGATAGCTCTTTACAAACAGCACTTAATATCAACCAGTTCAGGTCTTCTGGTTTGTCATTATTTGGCTCTGTAACGCAATTTAATCAATCACTGATCACCACAGGAGTGTTCGAGGACAGTTTATTTTTTGGAAATGACACACTAACAGCAGCCCCTGGGACATATCAACCTTTTATCGCAAAACACACAAATACAGGAGAACCCATTTGGATAGAATGGTTCGGTGCGTCTGGTAACCACTATGCTGTGCCTAGGGCAATAGTTGCCTCGGATAGTACGATTTACGCATCTTTTACCATTGCTTCTTCTGTTACATTGGGTTCATTCACTGTAACCCCAAACGCTGCCCAAGATTTTGTCGTGGCACGTTTTGATCAACTTGGAAATTGTTTAGGGGTTATTCACGGAGGTGAGGTATATGGTCCACATGTTGACATTGTAAGCACTAACGATGGTGGAATTGTGATTTGTGGATTGTTCGAAAACACACTTCAATTAGGAAATGGCCTTGTTTCAAAAGGTTCTAAGGATGGTTTCGTAGCCAAGTTCAATGCTATTACCGGAATACAAAGTTTCGGTGATCTAGGTAACAACCAACTCCATATCTACGCCAACCCCAACAACGGCATTTGTACCGTGGATCTGCCAAGTTCTATCAACCCCGGCAGTGATCTAATGCTAACCATTTACAACGCACAAGGTCAAGTGGTGCAGCAAGCCCCATTGCTCGTTTCCAACGGCACCGTGCAATTGGATATACAAGCGCAAGCCAAAGGGGTATACATGGTTGAGTTGTTGGATGGGGCGCAACGGTATAGCGGGACCATTGTTTTCGAGTAGCTTTGGGTTACTTATGTTCTAGCCGCAAATGTGGGTAACCAATATGTGGCGTGGCCTGTAGCTGCTTATAAAGCAATGAAGAACCAGATATCGATCAAGATAATTGTACTGATCTTTTGCGCAAGTTGGTGCACCGCTGAGCTGGATGCCCAAGGCCTTCAGTGGCTCAAGCATATTTCTGGTACGTTTGATGACTATGTTTCTTCTGTAACCACCGACAGCATGGGAAACGTTTATGTAACAGGGGGGTTAGGTGCTTGGAACGGACCGGGCGGATATGTTGACGGACACTTCCACCCCGTTTCTGGAACACGTGACATTTTACTTGCAAAGTTCAATGCTACCGGTGACTATCAATGGAGTATTACTGCAGGTGGCGAAAAAATACCACTTGATATCAATGAACAAGAAGGCGGATCTTTTGTGCGGTACAATGCTGTTACCAGCACTGTGATCGTTTCAGGTGGTTATGATTCTAATTCGAGCTATTTCGGACCGGGCTTGTCCGTTAGTGGCAAGGGCATGTTCTTGGCTGGCTATTCGTTAGAGGGTGTATGCCTCTGGTTAGAGACCGTGCCATGGGGTGTAAATGAAGGCATTGTTATTGACGGGGCTGGTAGCATCTACGTCCAATACTATCGCGAAGTGTTTTATGACGATCGGTTCTTGTGCAAATATTCGGGTAATGGGAGTTTGATCAACAGTGTTGAGATCGGTCACGAGGTCGGCGGGCACCTCACGACGCAAAGCGACTCCGTGCTCGTCATGGCTGGCTGGCATGGTCCTAGTGCGGACCTATATGGTTCTCCTATTTCAGCACCCGTGACAACATGGAACATGTTGTTGGCAAGGATCGACACTTCGATGGAACAAGCCATTGATATCAAACCATTCGTTTCATCTGGATTTGCTTATTTCGGATCTGTGAGTCAAAGTGGGAATGAGTTGATCACGGCCGGTATATTTCGCGATAGTCTAATTTTCGGTAACGATACGATCGGCGCCGAACTCGGTGTATTTCAACCGTTCATTGCGAAACACAACTATGCGGGTGATCCAGTCTGGATCCAGTGGTTCAACACATCCGGCAATCACTATACATTGCCCAGGGCTGTAGTTGCTAACGATGGCTCGATCTATTGTACCTTCTCCATTGGTTCTACTGCTACACTTGGTTCATTCACAATAGAACCTAGTACGCCCGAAGAGTTCATCGTTGCCCGTTTTGATCAGAATGGGAATTGCATTGGTGTGATCCATGATGGAGCGGGAGATATTCGTTCAATGAATCTATCGTGTACGAGTGATGGAGGAATCGTAATAAGTGGGGCGTTCAGGAACACGCTACAATTAGGGGATGGCCTGATCTCAGGTGGTTCAACCGATGGCTTCATAGCCAAGTTCAATGCCATTACCGGAATACAAAGTTTCGGTGATCTAGGTAACAACCAACTCCATATCTACGCCAACCCCAACAACGGCATTTGTACCGTGGATCTGCCAAGTTCGATCAGCCCCGGCAGTGATCTGATGCTCACCATTTACAACGCGCAAGGCCAAGTGGTGCAACAAGCACCGTTGATCGTTTCCAACGGCACCGTGCAATTGGATATTCAAGCGCAAGCCAAAGGGGTGTACATGGTGGAGTTGTTGGATGGTACACAACGGTATAGCGGGACCATTGTTTTCGAGTAGCTTTGGGTTACCAATGTTCTTGCCAAGAACATTTGCACATAATAGTTGTAACGACCAATAGCTGCTTATCAAGCAATGAGGAACCAGATATCGATCAAGATAATTGTACTGATCTTTAGCACAACTTGGTTCAGTGTGGCATTGAACTCGCAAGATGCCCAGTGGCTCAAACACATTTCTGGTTCATTTGATGATTATGCATCATCCGTTACTACAGATAGTTCCGGGAACGTGTATGTAACCGGTGGTTTAGGCGCATGGAATGGACCAGGCGGGTATGTAGACGGTCACTTCCATACCGTTTCCGGAACTCGTGATGTATTTCTTGCAAAATTCAATGCTGCGGGTGACTACCAGTGGAGCGTAACCGCGGGAGGTGAGAAGATACCGATCGATATAAACGAACAAGAAGGCAGTAGTTTTATTCGATTCAATGGCGTTACAAACACTGTTATTGTATTAGGAGGGTATGACTCTAACTCAAGCTATTTCGGTCCGGGCTTATCTGTCAGTGGAAAAGGCATGTTCTTGGCGGGCTATTCCGTAGAGGGTGTATGCCTTTGGTTGGAAACAGTTCCATGGGGTAGGGGTGCAGGACTTGTCATTGATGTGTACGGTACTATATATGTGCAGTGTTATCGCGAGGTGATCTATAATGATAGGTTCTTGCGCAAATATTCTGGAAATGGCTTGTTGATCGATAGTGTCGAGATAGGCCATGAGATCGGCGGCTTTCTTACAACTCAAAGTGACTCCGTTTTGGTCATGGCTGGTTGGCATAGAACCGGTTCTGACCTCTTCGGAATTCCTATACCAACAACAGCTACTTCGGTAAGAATGTTGCTAGCAAGGATAGACACAGCAATGGATCAAGCTATTGATATCAAACCATTCTACTCATCGGGTCTTGCCACGTTCGGTTCAGTGAACCAAAGTGGGAATGAGTTGATCACCTCCGGTGTTTTTCAGGATAGTTTGATCTTCGGGAACGATACGATCATTTCACCACCTGGTGCATATCAACCCTTTATTGCGAAACACGATTACGCGGGTGATCCAGTTTGGCTCCAATGGTTCAATGCTTCTAGCGCACATTACACGCTACCCCGTGCGGTCATCGCTAACGATGGCTCGATATACGTAACATTCAGTATTGCTTCAACGGTTACGCTGGGTTCATTCACGGTAACGCCTATTACAAATGAGGATTTCGTCCTTGCGCGATTTGATGAGGATGGAAATTGCATCGGGGTTATCCAAAGTGGAGAGGTATCAACGGCACACATTAATTTGTCGTGTACGAGTGATGGAGGAGTGTTGGTATGCGGCGTTTTCAGGAACACGCTTCAACTCGGCGATGGCTTAATATCACAAGGCGCCGACGATGGCTTCGTAGCCAAGTTCAATGCCATTACCGGAATACAAAGTTTCGGTGATCTAGGTAACGACCAACTCCACATCTATGCCAACCCCAACAACGGCATTTGTACCGTGGATCTGCCAAGTTCGATCAGCCCCGGCAGCGATCTGATGCTCACCATTTACAATGCGCAAGGCCAATTGGTGCAGCAAGCACCGTTGATCGTTTCCAACGGCACCGTGCAATTGGATATACAAGCGCAAGCCAAAGGGGTGTACATGGTTGAGTTGTTGGATGGTTCACAACGGTATAGCGGAACGATCGTCTTTGAGTAGTGGTGAGCATGCATTAAACCGTTCACATCCATCTGCAATAGCACGGCTATTCGGATCATCATTCCGGCTGATCCATCTGCTGATCCTCTTCGACCATCCCTGCGCCGTCTACATTCGTTATTCGTTATTCGTTATTCCCAAAAACTGCCCCTTTCCATACCCCTTATCTTTGTGCCTTCCTAAGCCTAAGCCGAAATGCCTGAAACAGCCACCAAACCACCCGTATCCGTCTACGCCGAGAACACCCCGAATCCGGCGACGATGCGTTTTGTGAGCAACATTGCGTTGGTGCCGGACAGCCGTTTATTGGAATTCCGCACACCTGCTGAAGCCGAAGCGGTATCACCATTCGCAGCACATGTCTTCAACCTGCCGTTCGTTACGGGCATTTTCATTTCCGGCAATTTCATCACCGTTACCAAGAACAACTCGGTTACGTGGGATCTGGTGCAATTGGAATTGCGCGAGTACATCCAGGACTACTTGAAGGATGATGGTCGCGTTGTGTTGAGCGATGCACCCGCGCAAGCCTTGGCCGATGCCAATGAACGCGCCAGCACGCATGCACCGGCGAAGGGTCCGGAAGATGAGCAGATCATCAAGATCCTGGAGGAGTATATCCGTCCGGCGGTAGAAGGTGATGGCGGACATATCGCGTTCCGCTCTTTCGAAGAAGGTGTTGTTACTGTGAGCCTGCGCGGATCATGCAGTGGTTGCCCCAGTAGCATGGTAACACTGAAGCAAGGCATTGAGAACTTGCTGAAACATGAAGTGCCAGGGGTGAAGGAGGTTGTGGCGGAAGAGCTGTGATCTTTCAATTAGCGAATTAGCCAATTTGCCAATAGCTAATACTGATCACTGGATCTTTGCTGAGCATCAATTCTCGATCTGCTTTATGCATTCCACCCTGTCTTTGCATCTTATGGTCAAAGCGACCGAAAATGCGAACGACGACACTCCTACTAGCGGCCATTGGGCTGGTTCCCATCGCAACAACAGCCCAGAACCTGGGCGAGATCCACGGGCGGGTGATCACCGCCGGATCAAATGAAGGCGTTGCCTTCGCGAGCATCAGTTGCTGGCCGAGCGGCACAGGCCCAAGTACCGAAAGCGATGTTGATGGCCGTTTCAAACTGAAGCCTTTGGAGCCCGGCACCTACACCTTGCGCTTCATTGAAGTGGGCCATGTTACTGTGGAGTTGGCAAACATTGAAGTGACCAGCGATAACATCACGGTACTTGGAAAAGTTGAAATGGAGGGAACCGAACTACCTACATTAGTGGTGGAGGCACGTGTTTTCGAACGGCCTTTGATGGATGTGGACAACCCTGCTGTCAATACCTTAATGGCGAAGGAATTCGAGCGAGACCCGAACCGAAAGAACCCGACCGACATGATCGTAAAGAGTTTTCCCGGCGTTACCAAGTCGCGCGACGGCGAGAGCTTGATCTTCCGCGGATCACGTGAAGGGTCGATGGCCTACTATGTGGATGGCGTGAAGGTTACCGGAAAACTAAGTGGTGTTCCTACTTTCGGCATACGCAGCATAAGTGTGTACACCGGAGCTTTGCCTGCGCGTTATGGCGATGTAACGGGCGGCGTAGTGGTGATCGACACCAAGACCTACCAAGAAGAATGGGCACGCAGAAAAGTTGATGCCGAACGTGAAGCCTTGAACGAGACCATACGTGAATGACATTAATGCACCGGACCGATACGGACCCTTCGAGTGACGAAGAGTTGGTGGCTTTGCTGAGGCAGGGCCACCAACCTGCTTTGGGTATTCTGTGGGACCGGTATGCGCACTTGCTGTTCGGCGTTGGCATAAAATACCTGAAGAACACGGATCAGGCAAAGGATCTGGTCGCCGATCTATTTGCGACGTTGGCATCGCTAGTATCAAAGCATGATATCCAGCGCTTTCGTCCGTGGTTGCACACGGTGATGCGGAACAAGTGTTTGATGCTCTTGCGCAAGCAGGAACATAGCAGTGCATTCCTGAACGGAACGTGGAACGGAACGGATCACAACGAACAGGATGATGCGATCCTGCATGAATGCACCTTGCAAAGACTGGAAACCGCGATCACTGAATTGAAGGAAGAGCAGCGCCAGTGCATTGAACTCTTCTACCTGAAAAAACAGAGCTACCAACAAGTCGCAGAACGAACACAACAGGATGTACAGCAGGTCCGCAGCCATCTCCAGAACGGCCGGCGGAACCTTCGCTTGATCCTTGAACGCTCCGGCGTAACCCATACCCGCTCCAATGTCCGATAAGCAGAATAGATATCCATTCGCTACTTCAGGCACACCCACACGTGCTGAACTGCAAGCGTACGTGGAAGGCCGCATGACGCCGCATGAACAACATGCCCTTGAAGTTCAGATGGAGAATGATCCATTCTTGAACGATGCAATGGAAGGCCTGCGTGAACAGCATGCGTTCACTGCGATGGATCAGCTGACACCCCCTTCCTCTCCTGCACAACGGACAGGATCCCTCTGGGTAGTTGCCGCAACACTGGCAATGATCACCGCAAGTGTAATTGCCTTCTCCGGTTCACCTGAAACTGCCGGAAAGAAAAATACGCAGGTAGCTTCTATTGCTCCAAGTGAAGAAACCGAGCGTATATCCGAACAGGAATTAGTTGCGGAATTGCAACCCATGCAACATGCAGAGATCGAAGCCTTGGTGCAACTCGCAGAAACATTACAGATCGGACACCAGAAGAACGACCTGCACGCCAAAGCCATGGAACATGTCGTGGATGTGCGCGAACCGATCTTGCTAGACACTTTGGTCGCAGTTGATCCTGTCCTGAATCTGGATCGCGAACCGGCTAAACCGGAACCAGTGCACGCCAAGCGAACATCCTTGCAACTGATGTACCTCCACGACCTGAAATTGGTGGATCCGAAAGAACTCTACGCACGAGCCGCCATGCTTGCTATTTCCGAGCAAGGCGTAGATGCCAGTTTCAGCGACAAGGACGCGCAGAACGCTGCGCAAAGCAACCAACGCATGATGGCATACACGCCATACATGGAAGTGGCCATGGACAAGTTCGCGCACAATGACCACAAGGGTTGTTTGCAAGATCTGCAACGCGTGTTGGACCAATACCCGAACGACGTGAACGCTCTTTTCTATTCCGGACTCTGCAGCTACAATCTCGGATCATACAATCGTGCGAAACGATTCCTTTCACGGGCTGCAACGCATACCATCGATGTGTTCGATGAGGAAGCGGATTGGTACCACGCACTTACACTGCGACATACCGGTGAAGAAGAAGCAGCCAAAAAAGCCTTCACACGGATAGCGGAACAAAAAGGATTCTATGCGGACCTTGCACGCAAAGAATTAACGCGTCATTAGGTATCACCAAAAAAAGAACGGGGCGCCCTAAGACACCCCGATCTCCCCTTGGTCCCTATCCTTAACTACAACGACAGGCTCTTGATGTCAATTGAAATTCAATTTGCCTGCGACACCCTCCGGGGTCGATGAACTAAGGTTGCTACCAATTCTAATAGCTGTGACCCCTCCGGGGTCGATTTTAGACAAAGGATGTGGCGCTGAATATTCTTTGCTTTCCATTCCGGTCGATGTTATTCCACTGTGGTCAATGTCATCTGATACTGGTCGCTGTACAGACCCCGGAGGGGTCTAAGAGATCAGAAAACAAGTTCCGTATGAGGCGCCTGACCCTATAGAGATTACAGAAATTAGAAAAAAGGACCGTACAATGAGCTTGACCCTGGAG
>JAGNUG010000127.1 GCA_017987115.1 Flavobacteriales bacterium
TTGGGCCCATGATCGCAACGAATTCGCCTTGGTCAATAGTGATATCCACGTTGTCAAGTGCTGTGGTCTCAACCGTATCCGTCCGGTAGATCTTGGAGAGGTGTTGGGTTTTCAGTAGGCTCATGTCTCTGTTGTTCTATGCGATCCATTGATCGCGTTCACTATTGAATAATAAGTTCTTCAGCATCGTTGAACGCACTGTATCTACTGATAACAACGCGATCACCTGGCTTGAGGCCTTCCAGTACTTCGTACATGTCGGGGTTCTGGCGGCCTAGTTTCACATCACGCTTATTCGCTTGCCCTTCATCATCCACTACATATACCCATTGACCACCTGTGTCCTGGAAGAATGGTCCGCGCGGTAGCATAATGGCCTTGAGATCCTCGCTCAGTTGCAAACGCACCTGGAATGTTTGTCCGCGACGGATATCGCCCGGTGTTTCACCAACGAACCGTAGGTCCACATCGAATTCACCATTGCTGACCTCGGGATAGATCTTGAAAACCTCTATCGTATGCTCATTGCCCGCGTGTGTGAAAGTCCCTTGAAGGCCTGTATTCACTCTACTTACATAATGCTCGGGTATACGCGCGCGTACCTTGAACCCATCCAGCACATCGATCTGCGCGATGCGTTCACCTCGTTGTTTCGTTTGACCAAGTTCAACATTCAAACCGCTGATCTGCCCATCGATGGGCGCTTTGATAACAAGGTTCTGCAAATTCTCCCGAAGGAACATCAGGTTCTGTTGGATCAGTTCCAACGAGCTGCTGATCTGACCTACCTGCGAGCGCCGAAAGAGCGAATCCGTATGCACATTGTGCGCAAGCAATTTGTACTTCTCGCGCATGTATTCCAAATTCTCCTGGTTGCTGAGGAACGTGTTCTGGGCCAACAACGAATCCTTCACCAAGCGCGCGTCGATCTTTTGATCACGCTCCAGTCTCTTAAGCTCTTTCTCCAAATTAAGGAGGTCGTCCATCAGCCGCGTGGTCTGTTGGTCCATCGCAAGCCGGGTATTGCGCAAGTTATTCTGCTGATCAAGCAATTGTGCTTCGCGATTGATCGCATCCATATGTAACTGCGGATTGCTCAATTTGATGATCTGTTGACCTGCCTTTACCATATGACCATCCTCCACGAATCGCTGCTCAACGGTTCCACCTTCCGGAGCGTCGAGGAACACGGTCTGAATAGGTCGTACAGTGCCGGTTACTGGAATGAACTCACGGAACATCCCTTCTTGGACCGTACCGATCTGTAGCTTGGCCTCATCCACACGAACACGACCCGACCCCGATCCACTGATCAGCATCCAGCCAAGGACAATACCAACTGCTAGAACGCCACTATACCATATAAGGCGTTTCTTGTTCGCAGGTCTAGGGTCTATCGGTCGATCCATGGAAAGTAACCAAATGTATTCGCATACTTCAACGCACAATTATCAATGTGGATAGGAGGCACGTAGGTGTGATGAATGGTAGCCACATCATTACGATGAACTGGGATCCAAGTGAGATGATCCATGGCTGATCGCCAACACCGCGCGGCCTATCTTCACCGACCAGAATTTCTTCACCCTACGCCATGAACGAAGCCGTACGCGCCCTTGAACCAAAGGAACTGTGGAACCATTTTGCCGACCTGAACGCTGTACCGCGTCCATCGAAAAAAGAGGAACGGGTGATCGCCTTCGCGAAGAAGTTCGGAGAAGATCTTGGATTGAAAACCGTTGTGGATCATGCGGGCAATGTGATCATAAAGAAGCCCGGAACAAAAGGCAAGGAGGGGTTGAAGCCGGTGGCACTTCAAAGCCATTTGGATATGGTGCACCAGAAGAACAATGACACCACCTTCAACTTTGATACGGATGGCATCCGCATGAAAGTGAAAGGTGATAAAGTGAAGGCTGAAGGCACTACGCTCGGAGCAGATAATGGTATCGGAGTGGCCGCGATCATGGCGTTGCTCGAATCTACCGATATTCCTCATCCGCCTTTGGAAGCACTCTTTACAATTGATGAAGAGACCGGAATGACCGGTGCTTTCGAGCTGAAAGGCGGTATGCTGGATGCTCACATTCTGTTGAATTTGGATACGGAGGAGGACAACGAATTGACGATCGGTTGTGCCGGCGGGCTTGATGTAACAGCATCGGGGTCGTACAGAACTGAAGCCCTTCAGTCGGGTGTAAATGCGATGCGTTTGGTCGTGAACGGATTGAATGGTGGACACTCCGGAACTGATATCCACAAAGGTCTGGGTAATGCGAACAAGATCATGAATCGATTCTTGCTCAACGCACTGGGACAAGGCATTCGTGTTGCAACTATTGAAGGTGGTAGTTTACGCAATGCCATTCCACGGGAGAGTGTTGTGACCATCACGGTGCCTGCAGATCAGGAAGATACGTTCAAAGCTTCGTTTACAGAAATGAAGACAACTATCACTTCGGAATACAGCACCACGGACCCGCAAATGAAGATCGAACTCTCCCCCACCGAGGCTCCCGCAAACGTGATGGCGCTTGAAGATCAGATCCGGTTCCTACGTGCTGTGCAAGCCTGCCCCAACGGCATCTACCGCATGAGTCCGGATGTTGAAGGCCTAACGCAAACATCGAACAATGTTGCACGCATAGAAGTGAAGGACGGCAAATACAAAGTGCTTTGCCTTACGCGTAGTTCTGTGAATAGCGAGAAATTGGATGAAGCCAATGCGATCAAAGCTGTCTTTGAATTGATCGGTGCGAAAGTTGACTTCTCCGGTTCATATCCCGGATGGACACCGCGCCCAGATGCTAAGATCGTGAAGCTGATGAGCGACATCTACCAAGAGCGTTTCAAAAGTGAACCACACGTACTGGCTTGCCATGCCGGTTTGGAATGCGGAATTCTCGGAACCAATTACCCCGAGATGGAAATGATCTCGTTCGGCCCGAACATCAAAGGCGCACACTCTCCGGACGAGAATGTACAGATCAGTTCCGTGCAGAAGTTCTGGGGGTTCTTGTTGGAGACGTTGGAGCGGATCTGATCACACACGTCCATACGGCATAGGTCAGCTTTCAGTCAGGGACCGATCCGCGTTTGACCATTCGTTCCAATACGACCAACAATACCATGGCCAATACCATGATGCAAGCCATTATGTACCAGGTGCTGCTGAAACCGAACCTTGTGATCAGATTGAGTCCTAGTGTATGGCCAAAAATGTGCGCAACACTCCACGACATGGTGAACAAAGCCATATAGGCACCGGGTGGTCCTTGATCCGAACGATCGTAAGCGAAGCGGTTCATGAATGGGAAATTAAGCATCTCGGCTACCGTCATCAATGTCATTCCTACCCATAAAAAACCGATGACCGGGAACCAATTCAACACGGCAAAACTCAGTGCGAACAACGCAACGCTGATAAGCAGGATCTTGAACATATCGAACTTCTTCTCCTCACAGAATTTGATCAACGGCATCTCGATCAAGAAGATCAACAGACCATTCAATCCTAACAACACACCGATGTAGGACTCACTAAGGTGATGCACCTCATTGTAGAACAACGGAATGGTGCTGAAGTACTGCAGGAATGGAATGCTGATCAAGACCATGGTCAACAAGAACAACCAATACGGCCCATCGCTGTAGGGTGACCGTGTGGCTGTTGAACGCGTGGCTTGGTCATCTTGCTGCGCTTGTTTCCGTGGTAACCAATGCAACATGATCCCGACAGCAACTAAACACGTAAGGCCGTCTACCCAGAACAGGCCGCTATAACTCAGACCAGCAATGATCAGTCCACCAATGGCTGGGCCCAAACTGAAACCCAAGTTGATCGCTAACCGGATGAGTGTTACGGCGCGGGTACGGTTCTCCGGTTTGGCGTAAGCACGCAATGCCACGAAGATCGCCGGACGGAATGTGTCGGACACCAACGTAAGCCCAAAGATGCCGAAACAGAACGGCACAAAACCATGCACATACTGCAGTAGAATGAACGCAATACCCGAAGCAACGAGCGCACCGATCATAACATCATAGAACCCGAAATGGTCAGTGAGTTTGCCTCCTAACCAAGAACCCAAGACGGACCCTAGACCGAAACAGCTCATGATCCACCCCACCTGCTCCATGCTCAAACCCATATCCTTGGTGAGGTAGAGCGAGAGGAACGGCACCACCATGGTACCCGCTCGGTTCACGAACGTCACTGCAGCGATCATCCACACTTCACGGCGCAGGCCTTCGAAGGAGTGGACGTAGTAATGATATGCGCGTGTAAACAATTGCACGCGCCAAACATAGAACAAACGCTAAGGCAAATGACATTCATTCATCAACTCCATGCGGTTGCATAAGACCCAGATCATGATCGATGAGATGAACGTTGAGATAGGCGCAATGGGTTCATTCAACCACGACCCGGAATAAGGTCGATCCAGTAGTGCGCACGACCTCCAACAAACAAATGCCTTGGGGTAGATCACTTAGATCCACGACCTCAACGGATGATACCCGTTCAATTTTCCGGATGAGACGGCTCATGGGATCACGGATAAGCACGTGCTCGATCGTCTGAGTATTGGACAATTCCAACGTCAATGAACCCGCTGTTGGATTCGGATAGATCCGTGTTCCGTCAATTGCCGCGGTTGTTGGAACGCTAACATCATCCAACTGATGATCGAAATAAACGTTCACCTCTCCGGAGTCCGTACCTACCCACGCTACGCCCAAGCTTGCGTCTGCAAAAACCATGAGCTGCGGTGGCATACTCGCGCTGAAAGCCAGAGGAGGCAACTCTGATATCGTGGTTGGTGCGCTGAACTGTGCTGGTGCATCGTGCGCAGCAAACACGTGGACCACAGTGGCACTCGTTGTCGTGTCCGTCGGGTAGTGGACGTAAACCAGATCTACACCTTGATCAATGCCAGTCCTCGGTAATGCAGCAAACCCGAACTCATCCGCATCTACGGCACCTGATACTGTGGTGGTTGGCCCGTATGTAACACCGCCATCCGAACTCACTTTCATTTGTATATCCCTCGTTGCAGTACCGCCACCACGGAATTTCCACACAATACCTCCTTGCTGAACGGAGCCCAAATTCTGGCCTGAAACAAAGCTCCATTGAAGATCTAGAAACCCTGTTGCGGTAACGGCGAGGATCCCGGGACCTATTACTTCGTAAATGCCTTGCCGGCTTCCCAAAAAAAACCCACCAGTAGGAACAAGAATGAAATCAACAAGCAATGTATCACCTTCAGATAAGGAGATCCGTGGCGCTAGACCTGCGGCAGAAACGCTGGCGGTCGGTTCCCATGTTGCCCCAGCATCTGCTGTAGCCGTTCGGTAGATGTTCGTTGAAGAAAACTCTTGCATGAACACGTACATCCATCCCGTGGAGCTCATGGCAACATCGAAATCGCCTACGGCCAGATCCGAATAGACAGATTCCGAACCCGAATTCACGTCCAGCACGTGCAACGTTCGGTCCACGATAAAAATGCACCAGACTTCATTTGGTGCCGCTACGAGCTTGGTCCGTTGCACGAAATCATTACCACTCCCCGTTACTGGCCATTCCTGCCATGTAGTGCCATGATCCAACGAGTGCCTGAACCTCAGTGCGACGCCATTATTGAATACAGGGTCGGGTATGGACATGTAGAGCGCACCGTCATTCCCTTCTATTACACTGATGTTAGCGATCGCATTTGCCGTATCCACCAGAACATCCGGCCCCCACGCCGAAACAGCGAAAGTCCAAAAGAACAATAATGCGGTCGGTAGTATTCTTTTCATTAGATCACTGTTGTCCGTCCCGGGATCGGTATCCATCTTTGATCGAACCCAAGTTCATAAAGTGCGAACACTCTATACCCAATACGCTGTCACACTTTCGGCTAAGGACAAAACTCGGTAATGAACAGCATTGGCAGAGAGCCGTTGCTTGGACGGATCAAACCAGTGCCCGTTAGCATGATCGGAGGAGATATACGCTATCCTCCGATCAGCGGGTGCAAACCTACTGAGGACTCACACGACGTAATTGATCTGCACTTCGCAGGTAGTCTTTAGAGAACAACCAATTTCCCGGTCTGCACTAATGCGCTGTTCTCATACAGCTTGAAATAGTAGGTCCCCGTACCGGGCATTTGATGTTCCATGGAGACCGTACCAGTTGCAATTGGTATGGTGCTTACCGAGCGCCCCGTTACGTCGTACATGTGTAACTGACCTGCCGAACCTCCATGTAAACTGCCTTGTATAGTGACCCTTCCGGTACTCGGATTCGGAAAGATCGTTAGTGGGTCACGCTCCGAAATAGCTCCCGAACCAACCGTTTGGCAGAGTCCCGGCATGTTCAGGTCCAACCAATCGAGTCTTAGGGTGATCCAGGCTTTGAATGCTGTGATCTCATCCGCGTAAGTTGTCGGCACTGGGCCAATGTCCGGTGCAGGACCGCTGATACCTAGGATAGGCCATGTTTGAAAATGCCGCGCTTGTGCATTTTCTACACGTCCGACAATGCTATCAATGTATTGGAACATGAAAGCGGTATCCAACATCGTTGTCCGATAATTGGTATACGTGCAATGTAGTTCGTTCCTGAATGCTTCATCCTCCAACAATCGGATATACCAGCCACAGGAATTGTTGTCCGTGGGGCAATTGTTCACTTGATGCGTCCAACCCGATCCGTCTATCTGGGAAACAATGTCACACTCGTAGATGTTCTTCCAGGCCCAATCGAAATCCCAGACAGGGCCAGCTTTCAATTTTGACCCATTCGAATTTTTATCCTTGTGGAAGAACACACTCTTCTTGAAACCATCGCCATTCCTGGCAACTTCATTCACCAGGAAATAATCAATGAACGACTTCACGTCCATGTATTTGCGGTAGCCGGTTTCATGATCGTCGAAATCCGAGGCATAAAGTGCTGTCTCCAAACTATCCACGAAACCTGCGATATACGTCTTCTGTTCGATGGTGATCAGATCCGCATCAGGATATTCATAGACGAAATGTATATCCAGCTCAGGGTGGTCAATTGGCGAATAATTCGACTCGAAACTGTTGCTACTGTTAAATAGATTCTGACCTATGATATAGCCACCGGTCAGGTCGTCTCCACTATTCTCGAATTCCGTAAGCGTAGCAATATCAACGCGTCCAGCATCACGCTTGATCTTTTCACCGAAGACATAGATCCCTTGATATTGGTCATTCAAGAGGACCTCGCATAGGTGGGTCCTTGGTGCATACTGTCCCATTTCCTGTGAGATCCGGAAGCTCAATTGATTCTTGATCAGAGATCGATCATTGAAGTTCGATAGGAGCACCCAATCATTTTCCTCCGGCATATTCAATAAAGAAACGTTCATGTTCTCACCTAATGAATCCCGGGTCTCAAGTCCATAAGGTCGTTGTAAGTAGCCCGCAGAACTCGCTCCACGTACTTCTATACCAATTGATCCAGAGTAGATGTTCGGTGGATCGGAAACAAACGTGAGGTATTCCGCTCCGTTGTATGTGATCTCCATTAACGCATCGATCTTGGGACCATTCGTTATGACCTGCCCCAACGTATTGATCTCCACAATGGGTAGCTCGGAACTCTCTAGCTCCACGAGCTGCGGAGTAGCCACACAGAGATGGAAAGAACCTGTTCCTGAGCCATAACCAAAAGCCTGAATCCACACTGAATCGCCTGATGTTAATGATGGAACGAACAAATTTGCGTGATAACCCTCACCACCATCATCGTCGCAACCCACCGGGTTCATTGAAGTACATGACGTCCCGGTCCATATTGCAAGCGCTGAATCATCCAGACCTCCGATCTCTGCAGTGTTTACTACGATGGTCCCACTTTCAGGCACGATCATGGCATACCATATATCATGACCTTCAAAGCTTGCACACCCAGGATCCAACCCGCTTCCCGGAGCGTTCGTATTGTCCACTACCACACACGTGGTCGTATCTATAGGCAATGGTGAACATGGTGAATAGCCACTCTGTGCTACGACCCAAGTTCCCGAACTGAACATTAAGGCAATAAAAAATGACGAACGAACAAGGTCCGTCATACTTCGAGAGAGGTATAACATTGCAGCAAGATGGCGATTCATCGTACGCAAAGTCAATCCAGCTGGCACGAAATACGAGACCTTCATTGTGTAAAATCCTTAGAATGAGCGTGATCCAGTTGGTATGAACCCACAAAGGAAACACTTAACGGCCAGATAAAGCTGGTTGGTGATCAGCGGTTTGAACTGGATCCAATTCTTACAGTAACAAGCAACAATGCCCGAATGTGTTGTAACAGTTCCGTTCGTTCGAAGCTCACAGCCTCTTTTGCGCTGAATGATCCATTCTCTAGTATGACCGAGAACCCTGGTACTCCGATAGGAACGTTTCAATTCGGCCTTGTTCAACGGAACAGGAGGTTGCTCAACGATCAGCTGGCTCTACAAATTTTCAGGTAACACTTTGACCTCAAGCGCTTCATACGCAGCGGGGAAATAACGCTTCAACACGCCAGCGTAATAATTGTAGGGCTTATGGTGGAAGAAAGCCGGTTCTTTCTTGTACTCAGGCTTGATCGGTGTGGACGTTCCGTCTTCTATGGTTTCACTGCCTGGCTTTGGTTCCACCAGGATCTTTGGATACTCGAACACATCCAGTTCGATCTTGGTAGCCATTGGATGATAGTTCCATTCCTTGCGGTATTCCGGCATCACCACTTCTCCTACTGCGCCTTCCACCCGTTTCGCGATCGATACATCCGCAGCCCCTGTGATCTTTTCCATTCCACCACTGAACAGATTCAGCAACGCGTTCTTCGCATTGCTCTTTATGCTTTGCCCACCGGTCATCATGGCCAGAATATTCTGCATCGAGAAGGCGTTGCCCTCGCTGTAGGCGATCGGCATATCCGGAACAGGATCCTCCGGCTCAATGATACTGAAACTGGAAAGACGTGTGCAAAAATCACGTTCGTACTCAGCAGCGAATGCCTTATCCCCTACCATGGGCGCAGCGAATGAATAGGTCTTGAACTCCATTTGCGCCGGAAGTTTCCTTCGCGGCAGGTGCTCCAAATAGGCACGCATCAAATGAGCTACAGCGCCACCTTGACTGTGACCGGTAATGATCACCTCACTTACGCCGAGCTTGTGCAGTTCCTTCAATTGACCGAGGATCTCGTCAGCTATTGTGCCAATAACAAGTGCAAATCCAGCATGAACAGCAGCGCTGGTATCCTCCGCAAACTCATATTCGAACTTGTTCCCGTTTATCACCATGCGGCCTTCCGCTGGGATCATGCTGGAGTGAACGTTCACCATCCAGCTCATCATATTCGCGGTTGATCCACGGAACTCGATCACACCAACATTTCCCTTTCTGAACACCTCGAATTTCGTATCCAACGGTGTTGCTACACTTGAATAGATACGCGTGTACCCGTCGGGTATCATCTTCTCATCCGATCCGTAAAGATCAATGAACGTATGCGTGTTGCACAACATGATCATATCACGGGCTTCATCCGGCTGAAAACCAGACTGCAATTGGCCGTATAGACCCGTATTGTTCAATACGAGAATGGAAAAAACCGCAGCAAAAATATTCTTGGTCATTCGAGGATATGAAAGTAGTACGCAATGGCTATGAAAAAAGTGTGCCATTGCCATTCATCCACAAAGAAAAGACCACATCAGCGATCTTGTACCACCACTGCCTATTTCGCTCAACGAACTTCCGTTGCAGGTGGAACTGTTTCGACCCGGGGCGTGTCGGTTCTTCCCAGAAAGTAGAGTGCAGCCATAACGACCACGGCAACTACTATCAGAAGAAGCACGTTCGTATTCCGGGTCAAACTTCCGATACCCTTCACGTCCTGCGGATTTCCGGGATCGGGCGGATAGATCGGATCCAATGGGTCATTGCTTGAGTGCTTATCCATGATCCTTCAATTTTAGTTGAAGGTACAACAGATGATCCATACATCCATCC
>JAGNUG010000128.1 GCA_017987115.1 Flavobacteriales bacterium
AACGCCGTACTTCGAACAAGCACAAAAGGCAGTTGTCGAGCTGGGTTATGATGAGTGTAAGGTCCTGGAATTCGTTACCGGAATGGACTACGCCTATGCAGTTGCGGATCTTGTCGTCGCTCGTGCCGGTGCGATCAGTGTGAGCGAACTCTGCTTAGTGCAAAAACCTGCGATCCTTGTGCCGTTACCGACGGCTGCGGAGGATCATCAAACGCATAACGCAAGGTCGCTGACCGATCGAGGAGCGGCTGTTCTATTGAAGGACGCGGATGCTGTTGAACAACTTGGAAAGACCGTATTGGATCTTATGAATGATACCGGAGCCTTGGAGAAATTGCGGATCGCGATAGCCAGCATGGGCACCCGCAATGCCGCAGAGGCGATAGCAGTTGAAGTGATCCGATTGGCACGTACCAAATGACTGAATTGAACGGATATAAATTCTTTTTCATCGGGGTCGGTGGCATCGGTATGTCAGGACTAGCGCGCTATTTCCGTAGGCACGGTGCGGAGGTGGCTGGATACGACCGCACGCCAAGTGAAATGACCAACGAGTTGATGCGGGAAGGTGTTGCCGTTCAATTCAATGAAGATCCCCGTTCCATTCCGGAAGAATATGCGAACGCTCCAGCGAACGAGATCCTGGTGGTACGTACACCAGCTGTTCCAGCGGATTCGGCATTGTTGAAGTATTGGCAGGAACGTGGTGCCAAGATCATGAAACGCGCCGAGGTATTGGGTTTGATAACGGCGGAACGCAGAACTGTAGCTGTTGCGGGCACGCACGGAAAGACCACGGTCAGTACCCTGTTGGCCCACTTGCTCACGGTCGGTAAAGTGAAATGCAATGCATTCCTTGGTGGTATAGCGGCCAACTACGGGACCAACGTTCTCCTGAACGATGATGCGATCGTGAACGTCGTTGAAGCGGACGAATACGATCGCAGCTTTCTCAAGCTCTGTCCAACTGAATCGATCATTACGGCGATGGACCCGGATCACATGGATATCTACGGAACTCCGAAGGCCATGTTCGATGCCTACACGGAGTTCGCGATCCTTTGCGATGGTCCTTTGCTGGTACATGAAAGCATTGTTGATCACTTCAAGGAGCGTTCCAATGTGATCACCTACGCGCTTACTGGATCCGGTTCGCCCCGTGTGGAGAACCTCCGTATAGCGGGTGGCAAGTATGTTTTCGACCTTTTCGCGGAAGGCCAAGTGATGAAGGACCTGGAATTGGGTATGGCAGGTAAACACAATGTGGAGAATGCGATCGCGGCAGCCACTGTTGCACTCCGGTTGGGTGTATCACCTGACCATCTGCAGCAAGGGCTCGCTTCATTCCGAGGCGTAGCACGTCGATTTCAAACACGTGTTTCCAATGAAAAGGTCGTTTATATCGACGACTATGCACATCACCCGAAGGAACTGGATGCATGCATTGCCAGCGTTCGCGAGCTCTATCCGGGTAAGCGCATTACCGGGATATTTCAACCTCATCTTTTCACACGGACAAGGGATAATGTTGAGGATTTTGGTAAGAGCCTGGCGCAATTGGATGAACTCCTATTGCTCGATATCTATCCTGCTCGCGAGGAGCCTATACCAGGAGTTACTTCCGATTGGTTGTTGAAACATGTTCCGATGGACGTGAAAGAATGCATCAAGAAAGATTCACTTTTGAAGGAAATTGATTCACGCCATGTGGAGGTGGTGCTGACAATGGGTGCAGGTGACATCGACAGTTTGGTGGCACCGCTCGAACGTCAGCTCAATCAACGCTATCCATGAACAAGCTCAAGAAAATAGTTAGGCCGCTTATGATCGTGCTCAGCGCGATCGGTGTGCTGGTCGTGCTCGGCTTCGTGGAACGGACCTCGAATGGGACACTGATATCGGATCTCGAGATCACTGTAATTGGTGATGAAGGGGTTCATTTTATTGATGATGTCGGTGTCCGACGCCAAGTATTGGATCAAGGTATCGCGGTACTAGGTTCGCCCATTGGTGAGTTGGACCTTCCGATCATTGAACAGCGGCTGCGTGGCCTTCCATGTGTTTCTCAAGCAGAAGCACACCATACAATGGATGGCACGTTGCACGTTATGGTCAAGCAACGCTCGCCCGTGGTTCGCGTATTCAATGCGGATGGTACCAGCTTCTATATCGATCGTGAAGGGATCACCATGCCGATCGATCCGAATTATACCGCCCGTGTGCTCGTGGTCACCGGTGCCTTGAACGAGCCCGGTGCTATGGATGGTGTCCGATCGGTATTTGCTACGGACAGCGTTATGGATCAATTCCGTTCCGATGATATCCATCGACTTGCTATGTTCATTCGTCAGGACCCTTTGTGGAACGCTCTGATCGATCAGGTAGTTGTGAAGAATGATGGTGAATTCGAGCTGGTGCCGAAGATCGGTGCACAGCGCATCCTCTTAGGTAATGGTTCCGAGCTGGAACAACGATTCGCTAAACTCAAGATCTTCTACGAAAAAGGAATTCCGAAAGCCGATTGGAGACGTTACGACAGGATCGACCTGCGTTTCGCTGACCAGGTCGTCTGTACCAAACGCACTACACCCTAACCTTCCCAACGACCCTAAACACCCGCATTAGAAATGGATCAAGTAAATCAGAACCTTAACGAGAACCTAGAGATCGTGGCCGGTCTCGATATCGGTACGACAAAGATCGCCTGCATCGTGGGTCGTAAGAATGAACAGGGCAAGATCGAGATCCTCGGAATGGGGAAAGCCAAATCCGATGGGGTGAGCCGTGGCGTTGTGGCGAATATCCAGAAGACCGTAGAGAGTATAACCGCCGCTGTGAAAATGGCCGAGGATAGCGCTGGTGTCGAGATCACGACTGTGAACGTGGGTATTGCGGGACAGCATATACGTAGCATGCAGCACCGTGGTATGAAGATGCGCGAGAGCAACGATGAGGAGATCACGCAAAATGATATCGACCTCTTGATCGATGAGACCTATCGTTTGGTAATGCCTCCTGGTGAAGAGATCATTCACGTATTGCCACAAGAGTATATCGTGGATAACGAACAAGGGATCCGTGACCCGATCGGCATGTCCGGAATTCGCATGGAAGCCAATTTCCACATCATCAGTGGGCAGGTGACCGCGGCGCGTAACATCAATAAGTGTGTGCATCGCGCTGGACTCCATGTTACAGAATTGATATTGGAACCACTGGCAAGTGCAGATGCCGTACTAAGCCAAGAGGAGAAGGAAGCGGGTGTGGTGCTTGTTGATATCGGTGGTGGTACAACGGATATCGCGATCTTCTTTGACAATATCATTCGTCACACGGCTGTAATTCCGTTCGGTGGTAACGTGGTCACAGAAGACATCCGCCAAGGTTGCGGGATCATGCGGGATCAAGCTGAATTGTTGAAGACGAAGTTCGGTAGTGCACTTGCTGCGGAGAACAAAGAGAACGAAGTCGTGTGCATCCCAGGTCTACGTGGTCGCGAACCCAAGGAGATCAGTCTCCGCACGTTGGCCGAAGTGATCCAAAGCCGTATGGAAGAGATCCTGGAACATGTGTATTTCGAGATCAAGAACAGTGGTCTGGAAAAGCAATTGATCGCTGGTGTGGTGTTGACCGGTGGTGGTGCGCAATTGAAGCACTTGAAGCAGCTTGTTGAATACATGACCGGTATGTCCACACGCATCGGATATCCGAACGAGCACATTACGAAAAGTGCTGTTGAGGATGTTACAAGCCCCTTGCATGCAACCGGTGTAGGTCTTGTCATGAAAGGTTTCGATTACCTCGATCGCCGTCGCCCGCATGCAGCTGATGCGCGTAACCCGACGCGTAGATCCGCAAGCACCGTTAAAGAGCATTCCGAACCCGGCAGGATCGGTTCATTCTTCAAGTCTGTCCTATCCGGTGCTAGTGAACTGCTGAAGGACGACGAGAACTGACCAACCAACTAGACCCGCAATTACACTCCAAAAAATCCCCCAAAGTCATGAAATTCGACCTACCAAAAGAACTAGGCTCCATCATCAAAGTGATCGGTGTGGGCGGTGGTGGCAGCAATGCCGTTAACCACATGTACACGCAAGGGATCGCCGGCGTGGACTTCATCATTTGTAACACCGATCGCCAAGCGCTTGATATGAGTCCGGTTCCGGTTAAACTGCAACTCGGTGTGAACCTTACCGAAGGACTAGGAGCTGGTGCAGTACCAGAGCGCGGTCGTGATGCGGTCGGTGAGAATATTGACGAGATCAAAGAGATGCTCGGGAAGCGGACCAAGATGGTATTCATCACAGCCGGTATGGGTGGTGGTACCGGAACCGGTGCAGCACCTGTTATTGCTGAGATCGCACGCGAAATGGGTATCCTTACTGTTGGCATCGTTACAAGTCCGTTCCAATGGGAAGGTCGCCGACGTAAGCAACAAGCAGCGAACGGTATCGAGGAAATGCGCAATGCGGTTGATACCTTGTTGGTGATCAACAATGATCGGTTGCGGGATCTCTTTGGGAATTTATCGTTGGATAATGCTTTCGAGCATGCCGATAACGTATTGACCACCGGTGCCAGGGGTATCGCCGAGATCATTACAATGACCGGTAAGGTCAATGTTGACTTCGAGGATGTACGTACGGTAATGACACGGAGCGGTGTTGCGATCATGGGAATGTCGGAAGCAGAAGGTGAGGATCGTGCGGTGCGCGCAGCCCATGAAGCGTTGGCATCACCGCTATTGAATGACAACAACATCGAAGGAGCGAAATTCGTATTGCTCAACATTACGCACGGAACGAATCCGGTGCAGATGGATGAGATCAGTGAGATCACTGAGCACATTCAAGAGGCAGCCGGTAGTAGTGCCGATGTGATCTGGGGTTATTGCAAGGATGATAGCCTTGGCGAGAAAGTGCGGATCACCATCATTGCCACAGGTTTTCCAACTCATCCGATCACGGGAGCCATTGCTACTGAACAGAACACACGTACGGTGATCCCTTTGGATGCGGATCGCCCGACCATGATCACCCAGCCGATCGTGAATCCTGTGCAAGCAAATGCAACGGTGGTCCCGGATGAAAAGATGGACCGGTCCCCGGTTGAGGCAAAAAAAGAGGAACCCTATCTGAAGCAGGTTGTACCGGTATCAGAGCCTACACCGATCGCGCAGAGCAAGATCGAATTCATTATCGATCAACCTCCTATTCACACCAACAAGCCTGTTGAAGCGAAAAAGGATCCAGCTCCTGATACGGAAAAGAAGAAGCACAACTTGTACGGTGATTCCGTGAAGAGCGAGAGCAATGTGGAAACGCCAGTAACACGGACTGAAGTGCAGGAAGCGCGGCTGTCCCATGATGAACATCAGAACCGCGTGGAACAACGTGTTGCACATGTCCGCGAATTGAACATGCGCTTGCGCACACCGAACGGGTTGAACGATCTCGAGCGTGAGCCGGCCTATAAGCGCAAGAACATTCAGTTGAACGATGCCAAACCGAGCACCGATTCCAATGTGAGCAGGTACACGCTCAATGAGGAGGTCGATGAGAACGGTGAACGTCGTGTAGAGCTGAAGAAGAACAACAACTACTTGCACGACAACGTCGATTGATCAGTGGTTCCTTAACCTTCAACGAAAGAAATGGGACTGAAAGAAAAGATCGATGCCGACATCAAAGCGGCCATGCTTGCCAGAGAGAAGGACAAGTTGAACGCGTTGCGCGCGATCAAAAGTGCGATCCTCTTGGAGCTTACCAAAGGAGGTACAGGCGAAGAGCTGGATGAAGCTGTTGGAATGAAGATCCTCCAGAAGTTGCACAAGCAACGGATGGAAAGCGCAGCGATCTACCATGAGCAGGACCGTAAGGATCTTGCAGCGGAAGAGGAAGTACAAGCGCAAGTGATCGAAGCCTATCTGCCGAAGCAATTGAGTGAAGAAGAGATCACGAAAGTGGTGCGCGAAGTGATCGCTTCATCAGGTGCAAAGAGCATGGCCGATATGGGCCGCGTAATGGGCGAAGCAAATAAACGATTGGCCGGTAAGGCCGATGGAAGCGCTATTGCGGCGCTCGTAAAAGAACTGCTCAGCGGGGGCTGAGCAGGGTTAGGTTAGGGTTGAATGAAAAGGCGTGCCCACCCCGGGCGCGCCTTTTCGCTTTATTCGATCCCGGTAATGCTTTGGTATAAGCAATTGACGAGTTCAAGGACCTTTTCTTTTAATTGACATTGATCGGAGATGTGAAACACAATTATGTATACTTCAACTGCGTAATTGAAACGGATCCTTTCACATTATTCTATAAGTCGCCGATCCTTTTGCAACGATCATTTGCCGGAACCACTTAACCGTTCAAGGATAGCAAATGCACTTGGAGAAGTGTCGCATTTATTACTTGTTGGAAAGGGTATAAAAAGCGAAAGGCCCGCTTTCGCGGGCCTATCGTGCGTTACCAAAACGCGCTTACTTCTTCTTGGCCGCTTTTCTTTTCGCTGCCTTTTTAGGAGCTTTGCGAGCTGCTGGCTTAGCTGCCTTCTTCGGGGCTGCTTTCTTAGCTGCCTTTTTCGGGGCTGCTTTCTTAGCTGCCTTTTTTGGAGCTGCCTTCTTGGCCGCTTTCTTAGCTGCCTTCTTAGGGGCTGCTTTTTTTGCTGCCTTTTTAGGGGCTGCTTTCTTCGCTGCTTTCTTTGCTTTCTTAGCCATTGTTTGGAGTGTTTCCCCAAACGTATGGCAGTCAAGTAATATGTGAGCAATTCATTGCATCCTAATTCCAACGCTGTAATGTTGATATCGCTGATCAACGCGATCGAATGCATTCATTGAATGCATGAGCACGCGAAGGAAACCCTTGTCGTTCCTAATGTTCTATAACAAGCTTGAATCCGACACCATGCACGTTCACGATGTTCACTTTCTCATCCGTCTTCAGGTACTTTCTTAAGCGACTGATGAAAACATCAAGTGAACGTCCCAGAAAATAGGTGTCATCACCCCATACCATGTTCAACACGAGTTCACGTGGAAGCACTTGTTCCTGGTGCATGCACAACAACCGAAGAACATCGGCTTCCTTCTTGGTCAGTTTCCGTTCCTCGGTAGGGTGGCTTAACGTCAGGTTCCGAAAGTCGAAGGTGTATTCACCCAATTCAAAATGTTCGCGATCACGCGTTTCAGAACCGGAACCGGATGTCCTGCGCAGTATGGCTTCAATGCGAAGCAACAGTTCTTCGTGACTGAATGGTTTCGTTAGATAATCATCGCCGCCTGCTTTGAATCCTGCTATGCGATCCTCGGTCTGGCTCTTCGCTGAAAGGAAAACGATCGGTACTTCTGCATTCACCAAGCGGATGTCTTCCGCAAGACTGAATCCATCCTTATGTGGCAACATCACATCCAGAACACAGAGATCATAGATGTGCTCATTGAATAGTTTCAGACCATCCTTCCCATCTCTGCTGAGGTGCACCGTATATCCTTTGCGTTTCAATGAGTCCTGGATCACGAAACCAAGGTTCTGATCATCCTCTACCAATAAAATGGTTTCTTTCTTATCCGTCATGTTCTTGCTGTTAGCGTACGTTCCATTTGCTCCTACTTCGCTAGTGGAAGGGTCAATGTGAATACGCTTCCACGCCCCAATTCACTTTGTACCGTAACCTTTCCGTTGTGTTCTTTCGCTATCTGTTTCACGTAATGCAGGCCAAGTCCAAAGCCTTTCACATTGTGCACATTGCCGGTATGCACGCGATAGAACCGTTCGAAGATCGTATCCAGATCGCCCTTCGCAATGCCGATGCCCTGGTCCTTTATCGCGACGTGTATGTTGCCGTTCGCGTTGGTCATCCGGATCTCTATCGTCGCATTGTCAGGTCCGTATTTCAATGCATTATCCAACAGGTTCGCCAACGCATTGGTCAAATGGATCTTGTCGCCAATGATATTCTTCGGACCACCGTTGGTGATCAGTTCGATGTTCACATTGCGTTCCTGTGCCGGTAACCGGAACAGGTCCAGCAGGTCCTTGGCGATCAGTTCCAGATCTACCCGTTCATGCTTTATCTTCAGGTTCCCCTTTTCCAATGTGGAGAGTTGCAGCACGCGTTCCACTTGTATGCGCAGCCGTTCATTCTCACTGCTGATGATCCGCGCATATTCCCGCAACCGGTCCGGTTCATTGATGATGTTCGGATCACTGATCACTTCACTGCTCAACGCAATGGTGCTGATCGGGGTCTTCAGTTCATGCGTCATGTTCCCGATGAAGTCGTTCTTCATTTCGCTCAGCTTCCGTTGTTTCAGGATCACCCAAACACTGTACGCGAAGAAGCTGAAGACGATCACCGTTACGATCGCCGGAAAGATCCACGTCCACTTGCTGGTATCCTCTTTCCAATACGTGATCTCGCGGTTCGGAAAGAACACACCGAAATAATGGCCGTCCTTATCCAACTTCAATAACTGCGTATGCGGCACCGTATCCGTATCCACGCTATCCACGGAAACGTAGTTTCCATACACAATGCTGTCCGTGAAACAGTCGTAAACGCCGTATTCAAAATCCTCCTGAATGTTGCGACGACTGAATTCCTTTCGCAACATGGCCTCCAAGAGATAAGGGTGTACGGTGTCATTGATCGTTACAGCAAAATAGTTCGGTCTCACTTGTTTTACCGCATCATAAAGATCGGTAGGGTCCTGTGTAATGGAAAGTATCTGTTCCGTAACATCGGTCAGCGCGATCACCACCCGGTCATTGAACTGTTTCTCCAATTGCGAGGCCTGTTCCTGGTTCAACGCCGCTTGTTCCTGTTGGTTCAAAGCCGCCACCTGCAGCCATAGGAGCTGCGTAATGATAACGCCGATCACGCTCAACGTAGCCAATAACATCAACGTACCTATGGCTTTTCTGCCCATGCTCCTATGCTGCTTCCGTTAGTGCAATGTTACACAGTCGATCATACGTTCCGCTTGGTATTAACATCGGTTTAACCCGGAATATGCAATAGGAACTCAACTACGGCCCTATATCGCTGCGGCAACATGCCCTTGGCCCACCTTCCCCAACCGCTAAGACGGCACGTGCCGTTGGCTGAATAGCTTGGGCTATTCCTTCTCGGTGGAAGTGTCGCTGCCATTGCGCTAGCGAACCGCGCAACGAACCCTTAGTTCATGTTCCGGGTTTACTTTCGCACCTGTCGCTCTGTACATCCAGGGACCGCATTTCCGTGACACAACGCTCCTTCCAATTCGCAATTGCCGGTATAGTGCTGGTCACCGTACTCGGGGCCGGCTTGGATGTTATGGAGGTGGATGCCGCACAGTACGCAGGCATGTCCCGCGACATGCTCTCCAGTGATGACTGGACTAAATTGTTTTTTAGAGGCAACAACTATTTGGACAAACCGCCCTTGCTCTTTTGGCTTTCTGCACTCTCGTTCAACCTGTTCGGCGTAAGCAATTGGAGCTACAAATTGCCCAGCATCGCCTTTGCTTTTTTGGGGTTGTTCGCCACGTACCGCTTTACGTTGTTGCATGCGGCCCGGGAGGTCGCTCGCACGGCAGCGCTCATATTCGGAAGCAGTGCCGCCTTTCTGCTCATGACGAATGATGTGCGCTGCGATACCATCCTGACCGGTTCCGTGATCACTGCGATCTGGGCCGGTGCCGCGTGGATGGAACAACGGCGATGGTGGCAACTGATCCTCTGTTCCATTGCCATAGCTGCGGGCATGCTGGCCAAAGGACCAATGGGCA
>JAGNUG010000025.1 GCA_017987115.1 Flavobacteriales bacterium
CTATGTCGATTCGCCGATCCTTCCTCGTATGGTGTCCATGTTCATAGTGCTCCTATGCTATTGGTTGGTTAGCAAGTGGGCCAGCCGGAGCCGGACAATGGAAAAGTTGATCGAGGGCAGTGTGGTGCAGGTGCTTTGCAATGGCCTGGTTAATATCGAAGCACTCAAAAAGGAGGGGATGACCCCCCATGAATTCTATGGGGAATTGAGAGTGCAACATGTGGAACATTTGGGACAAGTGAAAAGCGCATATATAGAGATCGATGGGGAGGTGAGTGTATTCTTCCAGCCCGATGATGCGGTGCAATATGGGCTACCGATCGCACCGGAATTAATTCGTTCCAGGATCATACCCGTTCGTGGCCCTGTTGCATGTGCTGGTTGTGGTTCGGTGCACGGGAACCTACAATCACTGGAGTGCACTCGCTGTGGAACGGATCACTGGATAGAAGCGAGTAATGCAAAACGTCAGAGTTGATCGCTTCATCGATCTAAGAGGAGTTGTATTGTTTGATCAGGACCTAAGAAAAAAAATGTAACCCTCGATAACTTCGGCCGCTACGTGTATTAACTTGGGTCGAACGTACGGAAGCTAAAGCGCGCATCTTAGCGATCCTGCTGGAACTCCGGGATCAACGGATGCCATAAGTCATTCCAAATCCTCCAAGTTTTGTACACCGCTGAGCAACGCTGGTTCGATATGGCTGTCCGGATCTTCTGTACGTAACACCGATACATCACCGGTAGTTTCAAAGACTACGGCCAACACCTGATCGAAGCGGTATACGTTCGCTTCACGGAGCTTTGCATAAAGGTCATTACGGGTCAGGTTGACCTTGGTAAGATTATCGTCCAAAATTGTGCTGCCTTGCATTAACAATACAGGTGTATTGTCCAAGAGCATTGATGCGATCGGAGCATGCGTGCGTGCCAATGCCAAGAACCATTGTGCAAGAAAAAGAAATGCAAGTGCTGCAAGTCCTGCAAACACGGTCGACCTCGGGTTTACTATGGAACTCGCGAATAAGGAGCCAATAGCAATGGTCATGGCAAAGTCAGCTGCGCTCATTTTTGAAAAGCTGCGTAAGCCGATGATGCGTGTGTACGCAATGATGCCAACGTAAACGCACGCGGTGGATAGTCCGATCAGCCCGAACTCGGTCCAGTCCAGTCGGAACCAATCCATCACGTGCGCTTCCAATTCCATGTTCATTCAATGCATATGGTAGTATGGCGATGGCTTCTCGGTGGAAGCGACCGGCTTATGCCTTCATGGCGGAAACCGGATCCTTCTCCCGTTCCCAATGCCTGTGGGCGGCTACCGCCGCGATGAATTCCTTGGTCACCGCTTTGCCACTGCTGCCGTGCACGATGCCCGGAACGTCCTTCGCATCGCCCATGCCCCAGAAGTCGAAGAGCTGGTCGGCATCACCGATCAGTGCAATGGCCTTGGCATGACGGTGCGCATCGCTCACGAAGTCCTTCGCATCGGGATAGTCCTTCCATGGCGCTTTGTTCACCACTACAATGGCATCGAAGACCACCGAAGTACTCGTCATCAGGGTCTGATCCACACCCTTGGACATCTTCGGTGCGATCACCTTCACCATGGCGCCTTCCTTTTCCAATGCGCTTTTCAGCGCTTTCGCCTCGGCCGCGCCATCGGCATCCGCAAGGATCCCGACACGTCGTGTGCGGATGGTGTCCTTGATCGTGTTCGCCATGCTCAAGGCCTTTGAACGTTGCACCACCAGGTCCTCATCATATGGTTGCACGTCAACCGGCGGCGTATCGGCCGGGATGCTCTGATTGATGGGACCCTTCACGTCAGGTACTTCCATATCGAAGGCGTCGGCCACACTCGTTGCCAAGTGGTGGTCCACATAAGCCAACATGCCGATCATCCGTTCACGCACGGCCGGCGTTTCAACCTTGGCCAATTCGAAGCGCAGGGCATTGATGATGTGATCCTTCTCCGGACCGCTCTGGCTGTTGAAGAAGAGTTTCGCTTGGCTGAAGTGGTCCATGAACTTCGCACTCTTGGCTCGCACCTTCATGTCCTCCATGGGTTCGGGAAAGGAGATGAACCCACCGCTCTTCATACCCGCCTGAAAGGGACAGCCACCACCCAGTGTGTTCGGCTCGTAGTTGATATGGCTTTTGTTGATGGTCTGCCGCATGTGACCGTCGCGCTGGTTATTGTGCATCGGGTTCACCGGCCGGTTGATCGGGATCTCGTTGAAGTTCGGACCGCCCAAGCGCGTAAGCTGCGTGTCCGGATAGGAGAACAGACGACCTTGCAAAAGCGGGTCATTGCTGAAATCGATGCCTGGCACCAAGTGCCCCGGATCGAAAGCGACCTGCTCCGTCTCTGCGAAGAAGTTGTCCGGGTTTCTGTTGAGTGTCATCTTGCCCACACGTTGCACCGGAACCAGTTCCTCCGGGATCAACTTGGTGGGATCCAATAGGTCGAAGGGATATTTGTGCTCATCCTTGGCAGGTATGATCTGCACGCCCAATTCCCACTCCGGGTAGTCGCCGTTCTCAATCGCCTCCCACAGGTCTCGGCGGTGGAAGTCGGAGTCCTTGCCGCTGATCTTCGTGGCCTCGTCCCACGCCACGGAGTGCACGCCCAAGAGCGGCTTCCAATGGAACTTCACGAAGCAGCTCTCCCCTTTCTCATTCACGAAACGGAACGTGTGCACGCCGAAACCTTCCATCATGCGCAAGCTGCGCGGTATGGCGCGGTCGCTCATGGCCCACATGATCATGTGCATGCTCTCAGGCATCAGGCTGATGAAATCCCAGAATGTTTCATGCGCGCTGGCCGCCTGAGGTATTTCATTGTGTGCCTCTGGCTTTACACTATGTATAAGATCGGGGAACTTCATTGCATCTTGAATGAAGAAGACCGGAATATTGTTTCCTACCAGATCATAGATCCCCTCCTCAGTATAGAACTTCACTGCGAAACCGCGAACATCCCTTGCCAGGTCCGTGCTTCCTTTGAAACCAGCCACAGTGCTGAACCGCACGAAGACCGGCGTGCGTCGCGCTGGGTCATTCAGGAAGCCTGCCTTGGTCCACTTGCTAAGTGACTTGTATACTTGAAATATGCCATGTGCGCCGGAACCACGTGCATGTACTACACGCTCAGGGATTCGTTCATGATCGAAATGCGTGATCTTGTCGCGCAGAATATGGTCCTCTAATAAAGTGGGGCCACGTGACCCCGCCTTCAAACTGTTCTGGTTATCATTGATCGGGAGTCCTTGGTTCGTTGTTAGCGGTTTGCCAGTTGCATTTGATGTGTTCCGCTGAAGGTCTTCCAGTTTAACATTGGCTTTCTTATTGGTCTGTTCTTTTTTCTGGATCTTCTTCTTTGCCATTTCATGAATGTTTACAACTGCTATTCCAGAAAGGTGCCATAAAATGGCTCTGACGCCTCATATAGTGATCAACTCATTTTAGTTTTACGAGAACCTAAGCAGCTCTGACATTCTGCGTCAGCATTTTTACCTGGAATTTTTAAAAGTGGTTGTCCGAGGTGATCTCTTCGAACAGGTCGATGCACATTCAATTTCGGCACTGTGGATACGTTGCATCCTCGTACCTGAGAGCACGCATGATCTTTATTGGTTGATCTACTAAAGCATACGTTGTTATCCATCAATGATCCTGTACCACACGATCGATGTGGGTCTCATGATTGGAGCATTGTTGTTGATGAAAGATTTCATTCTCATTTGCTCAACAGTTATTCGGCACGTCGGGAATATTATTTCACAGTAGAAAGAAGGTCGACGGCCTATGCGTACCCTTTCATTGTCTACGTGAACGATAGTTTGCGGATGTTTGTGAACGCATCATGACCAGGGTAATACCGGTAATAAAAAGACCAAGCCTGAGAACCTTAATATGACCAAACAGATCAGAACTCCACCTACGACCGAATAGCTCCTATGTCTTATTGAATGAACAATGCCGATCTATCAGGTTCGGCATTGTTCGTATCGACCATTCGGCTCTGCCGGAGGAAATGATGGAGTGTGTATCTCACTCTACAACTAACCGCATGATCGGGAAAATGATCACACACTTAGGTCCCAGTTGAACGTCTTGCGCAGTTCCACGATCCAAGGTTTCTTGGACCTGGCGCTTAGGTTGTGTAATTATTCTCGTCAAAGAATGCACTTGAATACGATCATATGCACAGAGAGATGACTGTGAAGAAGAAAGCAAGACCCACTGTTCAGCGCCAAAGATCAATTGGGCAAGAGAACAATACGGTCAAGGAATTAAAAATAAATATTATGGGCCCCAACGACGATGAAAGCGATGGAGCAGAGCATCGTCGGATTACAGATCAAGGAACAGGGGCGTACGTCCATACGGACAGTAATAGGGAGGGCGATTGAACGGGGTGTTCTGATCTGACATTCCGCTGTGATCCGTGCAGCTTAAGTTGTTCATTGGAAGGGTCATATTCTTTTGATGGAGTTTCTTGCTTTCCGAATGCGACTGGTACCATGTGTAATTTATTGGTGTTGATCTGTCGTTATAAGTTATAGTGCGTGTGAGGTGATCATAATTCGCGCTTCATCCATTTGGGGTCCGGATATAGGGGATCAATAATCGGCGAGCTGAAGGTCTTAATAGATAGGATGCGATCACCGGCACCAGAAAAAGCAACGGAGGCGCTATCATGTTCGGACCGAAGCTGAACAATGGGTCGCCCGCAAGTGCATGTAACGCTGCCGATCCGGTCAGTTCGAAAATGAACCCTGCGTATGCCCATTCCTTCAACAGTAGCATATTTGGAGCTATACAGACCATCGCACCAAGGATATTCCAAACGCCCACTATGGTAAGCAGGTCCGGTGAAAGACCCATGTGGTCCATTGCCAACACTAAACGGTCTGCGTGGGTCAGGAACATGATGCCGCCAATGATGAAACTTCCTGGACCCAGTATTGTGGCGATCCAATAGGCTTTCAGGTGTCTGTTGGTTCCTTGCGTATGGCACATGGGGATTTTCATTCCTTTAAGGTTTTTTGCTGGAGCGATCGCTGATCACAACCTATAATGCGTCCGAATAGCGAAAGGCAATAACCGTTGGTCACTGCCTTTCTGGTCCCGATCCGCTCGTGAGGGTCGAACAGTTGAACGGATCGATACTGCGATCATCATGAGAAAAAGGTGTGCCGATCAATTTCAACTTTAGCTTGTAGAATGTACTGTGGTCCTACCTCCCCGTTGATCTCATTACCATGTAGATGAAATACCTCTATTTTAGTCCTTCCCTTTCAAATGGTCCGTCTTAGCACAGGCGCATATAAGATCAAGCTGTTATTCATATCGTTGCACGCATGCAACATCGCTATGCTATGAGCACACCGCCTGATCTCTGGCATTCGTGTTCTCACCTCCGAACTAGCATGAGCAAGAACCACCACCTGTACCATTGGGCTATGGCCTCATAGCTATCTTTGCTTTTCTTGTTCTACGTGGTTGGATCGGGATGTGGCGTGGTAAGTTCCGCAAACCTGCTGGTTATTCGCAACCCGTTCTCCGGTTGTCTTCACGGTTGGTCATAGAACGGTTTCGCACATCTCACGGTATGGATCTTGTATGGCACATTGGTATGGCAACGGATGAACATTATAACGAACCTGGTGAATTGATCGAACCATTGGAGGATCCGCAACCAACGGATATGCCCGCAACCAAGGGTATGTTCGTTGCGATCATTATCGTAGCAGCCATCGGAATGGTCACCTTGATGGTATTGGTTTGGGTGTTATAGTTCCCGAACAGGTTCATGGTTCGCGAACGGCAGATATGCCGTGCAGGTCACCGAATGCACAGCTTTACTTACTTACGAGATGTTGGCCTTACTTTTCCCGGGGTCGCTCGAAGGCGTGCCGTTGCCATTGCTCAACTTCAAATATCATTTCTATCCTATACCTTGGAACCTGCGGTCCACATAGCCTGCACTTTGTCGGAGGCTAGAGTTAATTCGAATAACCCTCGTTCGCTCTCGTTGCAGAAGCCACAGGACCATGATCCTGCACGTACGTAAAAGACTTGGAATGATCTCTTGCAAAGTTTGGGCAACATAAGTTGGGGATCCAACCCTAACGATACTTGGCCGTGATTGAGCAAAATGTCCCGTTTATGCGAAGCCGTGGATGACCATTTTTCCTGGTTCCAAAATAGCGAAAGGCAGTAACCAGGGTCACTGCCTTTCTAATTCCGATCCAAAGCAAAAGTGTTGAACCGTTGATTGGATCGCAACTACACTGAGACACATGCGCAGGTCACTGATCGGTGCCAGCGGATATGCCCTTATTTCTTTTTGGTGCGGCCATCTCCGCTGCCACCTTTCTTGCCACCACCATCTTGTTTGTTCACAGTAGCATAAGCAATGCGTTGAGCGGTCTTCTTGCTCTTGCCGCTTTCCATTTCGCTTTCTTCAATATGCTGAGCTTGGCGCTTTTGCTTATCGGTGTATTTGCTTTTGTCTCCTTGAGGCATAGTCGGGGTTTTGGGGTTTCTTGATACATGATAGGGCCTTGGAACTCCTGCTCCAAGGCCCGTTCATGTGTGTACTTAATGTGTAGAGAACTGCTTCCTATGTTGTTCGTTCCCGTCCATGTCACCTTCCGCCTCAAGGTTCAATACCTCTTCTGCTAAAGCGCTCAGTTTCCGGTCCGCATCTTTCTCTTCATCCAAGATGGCTTCGACCTCATCGCAGACGTCCGATAGGCCCAATTGCTCCGCGAAGGCGCAAAGGCTACCGTAGGAGGTGATCTCGTAGTGCTCCACTTTTTGGGCAGCGAGTACGAGTGCTGCATCCAATGCGGGATCATCCGAGAATTCTTCCATCAACTCCTTCGCTTCGGCTAAGATGCCATCGATGGCTTTGCATTGCTCCCCTTTCGCAGGACGATCAATGATCTTGAAGATGGTCTTCAAGCGTTTTACTTGACCTTTGGTTTCCTCCAAGTGATCTTCGAATGCTTTGGCGAGCTGTTCGTTCTGCGCTTTGTCTTTCATCTTCGGTAGCTCCTTGACCAATTGGTTCTCTGCATAAAAAAGATCAGCCAATTGATGTTCGAAGAGTTTCCGCAAGCCTTCCGTGCTGTTGGAACGCGTCCTCGCAGATGAGGTGCTATCCTGATCCTTGTTCGTGTTTTCGTTATCCGTACCCTTGGATGTAGGGTCCGAAGTTGTCTTGGACTTCTTCTGTGCTTGTGCTGTAGTTGCCATTTTCTTTAGGTCCTAAGTGATGATCAATAACGATCGTATGAACGTTCCTGTTGACCATACCGGTCCTCATTTTGGAATCTATCATTGCGCCGGTCCTCATTGGTTGGGTACCGATCGTTGTTCCAGTGGTTTCGGCCGCGGTCGTAGTTCTCATCATTGGTATCGTAACGCTCATATCCGTCGCGATGCTGCATCCTTTGGTTTTCTCCGTAGTCGCCACTATCATGTCGGGAGGAATCTTGTCCGCGATATCCATCACGCCGCTGGTCGAACCCTTGATTACGGTAATCTTGGTCGTTGCCGTTGCTGCGATAACCATATCCACGCTCTTGACTGCCATAACTTCCGCGTTGGTCACTTTCGGAGTTACGATAGCCTCTCTGCTGTGAGCGATCACTGTTCCCATATCCGGTGTATTCATTCCGGTACCCACCGCGCTGGTCACGGTCGCTATATTCTCTTCGTTCACTGTGGAAATCCGCGTTGCGGTCATTACGATAGCTATGCTGCTGTTCGCCTCTGCGATAGCTATCACTGCCACGGTTGCCGTAATATCGGTCGTGATCCCCATCACGTTGTCCATAACTGTGAGGGTCTCCTTGGCCGAAACGGGAATGTTCATAGCGGCCACTTTCATAGCGATCATTGGTTCGGCTTTCACGGTAACGATCCATATCACCTTCATTAGGGGTGTAACTATTCGGTTCTAGGCCGTAAGACCGATCAGTACTTAAGCCACTCAGCGGCGTGCGATAACGTCCACGCGTCAATCGGCCGCGCTGTGAATTTTCGTCATATCCTCGTTCAGTACGATGATCATTTTGTACACTGCTTTGTGTGCTTGTGTTACTGTCCGTCCGTCCGGATCGATAGGAAGTTGTACTAGGCCGATCGCTTCGGGTTTGCTCATCTGATGTTCTTGTTCCCATTTTTAAATGATTTATGGTTAGGTCCATGGTTGACCAAACTCCTTTCCGAATTCTTGCTTTCTGCGACGGTCCTGCAATGGGCAAATTTCCCCACGCAGTGCTGTGTGGTGAACTACCCCCAAGTGTGTGGAGTGGGTGTAACAATTGAGCACATGTTCTGATTAGCTGCGAGTTTGAGGATATTCTCCATCCGATGATAACTCGCTTGTTGAGGTAACGTCCAACTGGCCGTGTACGGATCCCGTGTTCTTCATATTACCGGTGATCGCAACGCCTGTGATCTTCAGCATCTGTGCAACTTTCCCATCTGTTGTATCCCAATACTTGGCTTCCGTTGGTCGTAGACATAATAATGTCAATTCCTTGTCTTCCGCACCATCTGGGAACCATGCTTTTGCCAATAATGTGAACAATGCTCGCTTTTTCTCAAGGTCATCACTGATGGTTACATCGCCCTGGAGCCATAAATATTCGGAATGTGAATTGTCACCGACCGTGATCATTGCGCAAGGGTTTTTTCTGATCCGCGCATTTTTTTCGCTGAGGCGATTGCTTAAGAACCAAAGGTTACCATCGTCATCTACTTCTTGGATCATCATAGGGCAGGCCTCGGGCAGTTTGCCCATTACCGTGTGGAACATGCAGATCGCATTGTGCCCAATGATCTCTCTTAATTTCTCGATGGCCGGGCCATCCTTCAGGTTCTGAGTATTTGCCATTGTTCTTGTTTTTCATGGGGTAATGCTGATCGTGTACCATCCAGATCATCACGTGATCATGTCCTTGGGATGACTATTATCAACTCCATCATTGTGGTATGGATCACCCTGTTCGTGGAGGTATAGCCTCGTTCGCTACGTGGTCTCGATCACGGACAGAATATTTCCTGCAGGATCCTTGAACCAAGCGATAGCAGGCCCACCATTGTCCGCGATGCCGTCCTCATCGGTTCGGTGATCCGCATACTGCTCCATTTTAACACCTTTGCTGCGTAGTGCTTTCACGGTTTTACGAATGTCCGTCACCGGAAAATTGAGAACAGTGAATGTTGCAGGTTGATGATCTTCTTTCGGGTAAAGGATGGTGGGTGTGCCGCCTTCAGTTTGCAAGGTCAACATGCCCATGCTGTCTTTTTCTACCGATAGTCCTAACAGGCCCTGATAGAATTCCTGAGCTGCTTGTAGGTCGTTCACGGAATATCCGCCGAATGCTTTCGATCTGTTCAACATGGTAATGGGGCTTTGCCGTGCACCTTTTCGCGGCACAATGTTCAAACCACGGCTTCGTTGGGTGAAAATCTTTTAGTGCTGTGCATGGTATGACTGTTGCGATCTTGAACGCAAAACCAAAAGACCATGAAAAGTGAATATAAAAAGTGTATTGAAGCCTGTCAGGATTGCGCGAATGCATGTGAGCAGTGTGCTACCGCATGCCTGCATGAAGATGATGTTAAAGCGATGGGTTGCGTGCATTGAACTGGACCGCTATTGTGCGGACATCTGCCGGTTGGCGGTTGCGTTCATGGCAAGGGCCGATCAACATACAGATCGCTTTGCTCACCAACTCTGTGCGTTGTGTGCGGAGATATGCGAAGCCTGTGCGGAGGAATGTCGCCAACACGATATCGAGCATTGCCAGAACTGTGCGGATGCCTGTGAAGCATGCGCTAAAGCGTGTCAGGAAATGGTGAAGGACGGCAGTGCTGTTTGATCATGCTACGAATTCCCACTGAATGGTGGAGCACGCATTGGTTCAACGATCACAATGGGTACAGATTCCTGGCAGTTGGGCTCCATTCGCGGCCAGCACGGCACGTATCATTGATGCGGAACCGGGTTTCGGGAATGATGATGAGCATTGCGAGAGAGCATCATTTCACTGTGCCCGTTATGCATGTGATCTCGATCGGATCGTATTGGTGTTAGTACAGTAACTTTTGTTCGAGGGGGATCATCGCATTGGTCTTTCAACAGTGGTCGGGCTCAGCGAGCATGTTCCACATGGATGTTCTGGTCGATCTTCAGTGGATATTATTGTTAGCCGGTAGGTACATGGACTAAACTTCGTTCTTCACCTGTTCTATTCGGGTGAGCTCTTTTGCTCCTCCTTTTTGTAACCTTGCCCGCCACCGCGCATACCATTTGTAACGGTGCATGCTGAGCAGGAAATACAATGCTAAGGAAGCAAGCAAGGCAATTAGGTATAGGTCCAGACCAATGGATACCCCGACTCCTGCCGTGGCCCAAACTGTCGCCGCTGTTGTGAGCCCTTGAGCTTCCTTTTCATCCTTGTCCTTGAAGATGATACCGGCGCCAAGAAAACCGATCCCTTCTATGATCGCTGCGATCACACGTGCCTCGCTTGTGGGGTCGTTGATCAAGTCCGCTACCGTTCCAAAAAGGGCCGCTCCCATGGCCACGGCAGCATATGTGCGGATGCCCGCACTGTGTCCGGATCGTTCACGATCATAGCCAATGAACGCACCTAATGCAAATGCAAAGCACAACTTCAATGCGATCAATAATTCAAGTTCCAGGTCAATATGCATGTGGCATATCACCATATTACACTATCCATGCCGCGCACAGATCGACGCGGAACATGTTCGCGATAATTGTGCGCTAATTACACATTATGGTGTTGGGGCTTGCACAATTGGCAACAGCGAAGTATTCTTTCCCAACTGGTGGTGTTCAATACGGGAGCGTAAAGTGGTAATACGATATCGATGCACGATCGGATGAATGTGCCATGATCTTCAGGACGTATCACGGATTGACATCTCCCGATCGCCGCAAGAGGGAGTCCTTTGTTGCTCAGGCCGCTAAGAAAGGAGCGCAACTCGTAGTTTTTCCTGAAGATGCCGTTACTGGTCCCCTGACCGGACAAACGGCTTTTATTGACAACGCACCTGTTTATTTAAGGCACTTCCAAAAATTGGCGATCAAGTTCAACATCGATATTGTTCCTGGCTCCTGGACCGTTCTGGATGAAGGTCTTCTATACAATACGTCCTACTATATAAACAAAGATGGCTGTGTTGCCGGAAGTTACAGTAAGATCAATCTGTGGGAAACAGAGAAATTATCACATGCACCAGGTAGAGCGGTTCTGTATTACCGACCGCACATGGTTTAATGGGTCAGATCATTTGCTGGGATCTGTCATTCCCAATGTGCTTTGAAGCAATGAATGGACTTGGTGTTGAAATAGTGATCTCACCTACATGTTGGGTCGTTCACGATGCCAGAGCATCACGTTGAGGATGTGGTTGATGACGCAGTGCTATTGAGAGATTCATTGTGTCTAGCGCGTGTGTTCGCGAACAATATCATTTTCGCGTAATGCAATGCAGCAGGTGAACTGGATGTGAATGGTGTGGTTACTGTCCTTAGTGGTAGGAGCCAAGTAACACATCCGGTCGAAAAAGTGATCTACAAAGCGCAGGGTAACGAGGAAGAGCTCCTATTGACACGTGTCCAACTACGCTGAACTTCTGGCTCAATTATCAAGGGTACAAATATTAAAAGGCCGGTCCAGTTAGGACCGACCTTTAATGCGCCGGTGACTTTCCACCATGCTCGCGAACGAGACTCCACCGACCATCAATGCCTGGACGGCGCCTAGGTATTCTTAGGCCAGATCCGTCCTCCGAAGATCAGTGACAAGACGAAAAGCACAAGGAAGATATAGAAAATGATCTTCGCGATCTCCGCTGCTCCAGCGGCAAGTCCTCCGAATCCCAAGAATGCCGCGATAAGCGCGATAACTAAAAAGGTAATTACATAACGTAGCATGGTAATGTGGTTTAGTTGGTTCGTTGTGATCATAGCACGTTACATACCATTGTCGTTTGAGCACGATCTTTAGTGAGAACTGTGGAAATAATTCCCCCGGTAGCGGATAGTAGTGGGGAAGGATCTTCGACCCTGAGCTACGCGCATCATATCCGGAATGTTAGGATAATTTAGAATGCGATCGTGTTCGTTCATAGGGCAGTTCAAGGTGCTAAAAAATGCTCTGGATGGTGGTGATATGAGCTTGAAATGGATTCTTTGAGCATACGTTCACCACATGTTGTTCGTGGCCCGGCGATCAAAGCTGCAATTCGAATTTTATCAATGATTTTGACTTATGGCATGCAATTGGAAAATGTGAGTTCTTCAAAAACACATGAAATAAAATGAGAACCTTTAACCTCAATACCACGAATTCGATCACAGTACTTTTTTCTTTATCCTTGGCTTTCTGTTCAATAAGCTGTAATACATCCCGCGCCGTGCGTGGAGGTGCCGTAGGAACCGGGGTAGGAGCTGGCGCTGGAGCAGTGATCGGAAATCAATTCGGTGATAATGGCTCTGTTGTAGGTGCCATCATTGGAGCGGCTGTTGGTGGTACTACCGGTGCTTTGATCGGCAGGCACATGGATAAGCAAGCTGAAGAACTCCGAAATGATCTTGAAGGGGCCGAAGTTACCCGAGTGGGTGAGGGGATCAAGATCACATTTGACAGCGGCTTGCTCTTCGCAGTTAATCAGAGCTCACTCAGTCCTGCTGCTCAGAACAACTTAGGCAGTTTGGCTTCCACACTTTTGAAGTATGATGACACCGAGGTTCTGATCGAAGGCCACACGGATGCAGATGGAAGTGACGCATTGAACCAGCAACTTTCAGAGGAGCGAGCAAAAAGTGTTGATCGGTTCCTGATCCAAAAGGGTTTGAAGCCTTCTCGTATGAGCACCGTGGGCTACGGAGAGACTCAGCCGGTGGCCGATAATACATCCGACCAAGGGAAGGCACAGAACCGTCGCGTGGAGATCGCGATATACGCCAATGACCGAATGAAGAAAGCTGCAGAGAAAGGACAGTTGTAGGTCCATTAAAGTAGAACCCGTTCCTGGAAGGACCATGCATTCCGCATGGTCCTTTTATTGTGGAATACTGTGTGGAACCCATGTTCGGCGATGCAAATCCGATGGATAGGGTTTAGGTGCCAGCATAGTGGGAAACTGACAGGTCATTGTTTCTCCGGATGAACTGCGATTTTCTACCAGCATGATATGCTGACGTTTACTGAAGTGCAAGACTGGATACACCTGCTTCAAGACCGCGAATGGTTAGGTTTTCAGCTGATACTGAGATCCATAGTGCTAAAACATATCTAAGCACAGCATAGCGGTGAAGAACAATTGGTTCACCACATACTATTGCCTTTAGACTTACATAGAAAGAACAATAGCATTAGCAACGCTGATTCCTGCTCAGAGAATGAGCCATAGGATCCAATACAACATGCGAGCACCCAATTGAGCAGAACCTCAAGATGTGCATAGGGGGTTATTTTATCGGTCGAATTTTATTGATCTGTAACTCACGTTCGGAGCTAACGGGCTTCTTGCTGTTTAGCCTCCACGCGTGTGGTTGCATGCGGCACGGAAAGCAACCGTGCTTTGGGGATCAATTCACCCGTGATACGACAAACTCCGTAGCTGCCATTCCTTATTCGTGCAAGAGCATTCATTAACTGCTCAATGAATTTTTCCTGCCGTACAGCTAACATCATGAGTTCTTCTCTTTGTAAAGATGAATTTCCTTCTTCCATGTTGTGGGATGCGAATGACGTATCATCTGTACCATTTCCAGAGTTATTCGTCAGTGAGGAACGCAATTCGTCCAGGTCATTCTGTGCAGCGGTCAGTTTGCGCGTGATGACCTCCTTGAATTCCTGTAGATCGGTCTTGTTATATCGTTTATTCTCTTCCATGCTCTTTAACGGGTTCGAATTTATGTGATCATTTTTGGTTCTAATGCGAAAAAAACCCGTGCGGAACACGGGTCTTTTTCACATTTACGGATCAGCTGTTTATCTGCTCACTCTTCAACAGCTTCAAATGTTTTCCTTAGATCAATAACCCTGTTGAGATCCGATTGCACCTCGGCTCGCTGCTTCATCAATGGTTCACGCAAGCTCATAGCAAGGTCCGCGTCGGACAATACATCATCGTACTGTTCCAGCAGGTATTTCTCACCCCGTTCGCATTCCTTTAGAACATTTGCGTTATCAGAAGTGCTTAATGCATCACGAACATCGATCCATGCACGATGAAGATCACCTTTGATCGTTCCATCGTGATGTGCTCTTCCGGGTTCGAGAGTTTGAAGTCCTGCATCCAGGTCCGCTTCCAGGGGTACACGATGCAATGCCATCGTTTCTAGAAGTGCTTTCACTCGAATGTCCTCGGCACGATTACTAGCTTCCTGATAACCTTTCTTACTGTCCACGATAAGATCATGGATGCTTTGTAGTTTGTTCACTTGTTCTTTAATGTCCATTTTCGATCGTTTTTACTCAATTGGTGGCAACACATATGCCAAGCCAGTGAACCATGATCCCTAGTGCATGAACTATTTTCAGGTGGGGAATCTTTGACGCGACCTAAGTACTGATCGTGGAGATCATGCCCACATGTCGTGCGCCATGATCAATCCCGCTCCGCAGCCTCCTTGATCTTGCGGATACGGGCGAAACCATTGGCCCACAACTCTAACTGGTCGCATAATTCGGCGATTTTTTTCTTATGCTGTGCACGAGGTTGGAACTTAGTGAACTTTTCGAAGTCCTCATAGAGAGAAAGAGCGAGCTGCGTTCTGATGGATGCCATTTGTAATTCGACGATCACCTGCCGCAACTGTTCCACCGCTCGGGTTCCATTATCCGACCCGTAGCTCACGAATCCTACAGGCTTGTTGTTCCATTCCTTGTAGAGAAAGTCCAACGCGTTCTTCAAGGCAGCACTAGTGCCGTGGTTGTATTCCGGCGTTACCAGAATGAATGCATCGAATGGATCGATCTTTTTCGACCACTTCTTGGTATGTGGTTGCTGGTAGTTACCCTGCATTGGCGACTTTGGCTCGTCCAAGAACGGTAGATCGAATTCCTGTATGTCGACCAATTCATAGCTCACATCCTTTCGCTTCTTTACTTGCTCGTGAAACCATTTGCCCACGGCAATACCATTACGGCCCGGCCTCGTACTACCAACAATGATCGCGATCTTCATCATGACTATCGTGGGACCAAGTGCAATTCAAGATCATCACCTTTTTCACGCAACCACAATTCATCTTCCTTCAATCGCAGGATCTCATAGGTGCGGTCCGCGGCACCGTTCTCAAAGTCCAACCGCAGATCCTCCTTGCTGTCCTCCAAGCTCCAAGTGCCATCGGTCTGGAATTCGAAGCTTAGACTCCCTAAATTGTACAGTGCAGCCAGTGTTGCATTTCCATTATGCAACATCTGAAGTTCATATTGATCGAAGTCAGAAGTAACGGTCTGCCCGTTGTTGATAGCTTGCTCCACGCGCCATGTATTTGCGATCCGCTCTTTCTTGGACCGTAAGCTGACTAGCGGGCCATCCTCGTACTTCTTGCAGCTTGTGGTCAATAGACCGATCGCTAGGGTAAGGAGAAATGTTCTTCTTAATGTTTTCATGTTCATATTCGTGTTAAGGTCGTGCGTGTAGGTAGTTTCGGATCTCACTGGGTCTTCAGATGTAGCTCCAGATCGTCACCGACTTGGCGCAACCAAAGCTGCGTTTCCGTTAACCTGCGTATTTGGTAGGTACCGTCTGCAGCATCATTCTCGAAATCCATCACCAGTTCTTCATCGCTATTCTGAAAATTCCACGTTCCATTCGTATCGAACGTGAAGTCTGCTCCGAACACAGTGTAAGTTGCGAGTAGCGTTGCATCGCCATCGCTCGTTAGCGTAAGAACATAATTGTCAAAGTCGCTGGTCACATTGTTACCGTCAGCAGTGGCTTGGTCGATCACCCACGTGTTGGCTACACGTTCAGTGCGCGACGTAAGAGAGATAGCAGGGCCATCGTCGTATTTTTTGCATGCGGTGACGGCAAGTAGAAGGATCAGAGAGAATAGAGCAAGAAGGGGAAGATTGTATTTGGTAGTCATAATTGCTTGTTTAGATCAACTCATTCTATATAGACCATGCCATAGCGGTTCATGTATCATGAATATCCAGTGAACATCGGGCTTCTAGGGCTATGATAGAAAACACCGGATCCTCTAAAAGGGCTCTGATCGTGGAAATATGTACCAGGTTCTTACCGGATATGGGGTGATCGATTCACAGGACAGTTGTTATATGTGATGATGCCCTTTCGATAACAATGGCGAATTGTTCCTGTCGAGTGAACTTTGATGAAGAACATGATTTTAATGAGCTACACTTTCGGTCTTTTGCGTTGCTTGCTGATCGTGAAGAAAAGTTCTATCCTAATAATGTCGTGCCTAGAAAATTGAGGGTCCTGATTTGATACAAGGTCATACTTGTTCGTTCGAGATCCGTGGCATTGATCAGCTGTTTTCCGCAGATCAACAAGCATTTTGAATTTCTGAAGATTGAATTTCTGCGGAAGTTTTTCCCCAAAATTCTACACTCGGTCCGTGTTGATCAAAAGCCTTTTTATCCCTCCTAGTATTGGAGTACTACAGCGGCGCGGAAAAGGGTAGGACATCCTTGAGCAGCTCTCCCATGACCGTGCCGAATTCCTCTTGTGAAGAACGTCGGAAGCAATGCATTCCAACAATTATCTTGGTGCTCCGAAATGCCCTATCCACTTACTAATTATGCCGAAGAGTCGTGAAATGAAGGAACCCGAAATGCTTACCATTCCGGAAACCGCTTCCCTATTGCATGTCCATCCGAACACCATCCGTGCTTGGATGCGAAAAGGGAAGTTGGTCGCGGTGAAAATGGGCAAGGAAGAAGTAGACATGTTCCACAAGGCCGATGTACAAAAATTGATCAAACCATTGGAGAAACAGGGCGCGATCGTGAAAGAGGACCTACAGGCATTTCCGGTGGTGGGGATCGGCGCATCGGCCGGTGGTATGGATGCCATGGGCAAGTTGCTTTCCAAGTTGCCAACGGACCTTGGTCTCGCTTACATCTTCGTTACACACATGGAAGATGATCGAGAGGAAATGGTAGTGGAATTGCTGCAAAAGAAAACAGCCCTACCCGTTGTGATCTCAGAGAATGGTGCACGTTTGAAACCAGATCAACTCTACGTTGCGGCAGCAGGAATGCATGTTTCCGTTGTGAACAATTCGATCACATTACAGCGTCCTGGGAATTTGCCTCAAGCCATGATACGCCCCATAGATGCATTGTTCAGGGGACTGGCGAATGAATACCAGAATAATGCCATCGGTATTTTATTGAGCGGTGGAGGTATGGATGGTACGCAAGGATTGCGAGCGATCAAAGCCGAAGATGGATTGGCAATTGTGCAAGATGGCTCAGCGCTTGACCCAGCCATGCCACGGAATGCACAAGAGGCAGGGGTTGTCGATCTTGTATTGGCGCCAGAAGCGATCGGTCCGCAACTCACCGAACTGGTAGAGCGCCTTTTCCCTTCGGGGGATACGCGTTTGCCTGCTAAACATGAAAATGAACTGCACCGGATCTTACGCCTCATGCGCGAACTACGTGGTGTTGATTTTACGCAGTACAAGGAAACGACGATCCATCGGCGTATCATTCGACGCATGGTACTGAGCAAGTGTACCAAGTTGAGCGACTACCTGAAATTATTGCGTGAAGTCCCTGCCGAAGTGGATACGCTCTTCACTGAGTTGTTGATCAACGTGACCAGTTTCTTTCGTGATCCCGATTTCCACAAAGCCCTTAATGAGCATGTATTCCCGGAATTGTTCAAGGATCGAGCAGGGAATGATACACTGCGTATCTGGATCCCGGCATGCGCTGGTGGTGAGGAAGTAGTTTCAGTAGCGATCGATCTCTTGGAATTCCTCCGGAAGCAGTCCATCACGACCACTGTGCAGATATTCGCTACCGACCTGAATGAACGCAACATTGACAAGGCGCGTTTGGGGATCTACAAGAAAACCGCGTTGCAGGATATCGAGCCTGAACGATTGCGTCAATTCTTCCAACCGGTGGATGGGCACTATCAAGTAATCAAGAGCATTCGCGATATGTGCGTATTCGCGAAGCATGACCTTCTTAAGGATCCACCATTCTCTCGGGTGGACCTGATCAGTTGCCAGAATATGTTGATCTATATGGAGAACGCGTCACAAGGTCGCATCCTGAAGAATTTCCATTATGCATTGACACCGAATGGATTCTTGGCTCTAGGGAAAAGTGAGACCGTTGCCAATGCTCCGGACCTATTCGTGCAACCGGAACGCGGTCATAAGGTATTTCAAAAGAAGAATGCAGGGGCTGCTACAATACCGTTGGATCTTAATTTCAAACCATCCTTGTTACAACCGTTATCAACGATGGTGCCCAATGGTCCGCGTCCTGCCGTGAACTCTGTGGAACTGGAACGCGATCTCGAGCATGTTCTTTTGGAACGGCATGTACCCGCCAGTGTTCTGGTGAACAAACACTTTGAGATCGTTCGGTTCATGGGCCCTGCTTCCAAATACATTCTCCCGCGAAGTGGAAGAGCAACATTGAACCTATTGAAGATGGTGCGTGAGGACCTCGTCTTTGAAGTGCGTACGCTATTGCAGCGCGCCCGTAGGGACAAGTCATCAGCTCAAAAAGCAGGCATACCTGTGAAGTTCAACAACGTATTGTATGACCTGACCATTGAAGTTGAACCGATCGGAGGAATACGTGACCCCCATTTCTTAGTGGTCTTTAAAGACCAAGTGGCCGCAGCATTTGAACCGATCGATAAGGATGCACTTAAGTCAAAACAGCGCGATGCTCGCGATAAGCGCATTGCCATGCTTGAGCGGGACCTGAGGGATGCACGCGAACAATTACGTATTATCAGCGAGGAAAGTGAACTTGGTACACAAGAACTCCAAGCGGCGAATGAGGAAGTGGTCTCTTCTAATGAAGAGCTGCAAAGCATCAATGAAGAATTGGAGACCAGTAAAGAGGAACTCCAAAGCATTAATGAGGAGTATGCTACGATCAATGAGGAATTGCGATTACGTAATGACTCATTGAAGGAAAGCCAGGACCGCTTGGAACTGGCCACTCGTACTGGCAAAGTGGGGATATGGGATTGGGATATTGTCGCTGATCACATTACGTGGAGCGAATCGCATTATGCCCTCCATGGCGTGAAACCCGGAATCTTTGAACCGACAGTGAAAGGATTTGCCGAACTGGTGCATCCAGAGGATCGGGACCGTATTGTTGCGGCCATTGATGCAGCGTTGAAACATAATGCTAAGTACGAACTCGAGTTCCGTTCAGTGCGGCCGGACGGAAAAGTGATCTGGCTTTTCTCGAACGCGTCGGTGATCCGGGCTAACGGAAAGCCCGTGCGCATGCTGGGCGCAACGCTGGACATCACTGATCTCAAGGTAGCGGAAAGCGCTTTACAGGAACGCACCCGCGCACTCGAGGTGATGAACACAGTTGGGGCCTCGTTGATCGCCGAGGTCGATACCGAGACGATCATTCAGGCTGTTACCGACGCGGCGCGGCTGGTGAGCGGTGCCGAATTCGGCGCCTTCTTCCACAACCGGATCGACGAGAAAGGAGAGTCCTATATGCTCTACACGCTCAGCGGGGTTCCGCACGAGGCGTTCGAAAAATTCCCCATGCCCCGGGCCACGCAACTGTTCGGACCCACCTTCCGGGGCGAAGGCGTGATCCGGATCGACGACGTGCGCAAGGACCCGCGGTACGGCAAAATGGCACCTCACTACGGCATGCCCAAGGGGCACCTGCCCGTATGCAGCTATCTGGCGGTGCCGGTGGTATCCCGGAACGGTCAGGTGCTCGGCGGGCTTTTCTTCGGTCACAAGGAGCCGGGTCGATTCAACAAGGAAGGGGAGGAAATGGTCACCACCCTTGCCTCTCAAGCGGCCATGGCCCTGGACAATGCAGGCTTGCACGATGCGCTACAGAAGGAGTTGGAGCAGCAGCGGATCGCGGAGGTAGCGCTGCGCGAGAGCGAGCAGCGCTATCGGGAGTTGTTGACATCACTGCCAGCTGCGGTGTTTGCTTGTGACGCCGAAGGCCACTTGGGTGTGTACAACGAAGCCGCCGTACAGCTTTGGGGACGGCAACCGGAAACGGACGAGCGATGGACCGGAGCCTTGGGGCTGTTCGACAAGGATGGCCATGCGATCGCGAAGGCCCAGAGCCCCATTGCACGCGCGATCGGGGAAGAGAAGTCCATCCGGGATGAGGTCATCATCGCACGCCCCGATGGCTCCCGGCGCAATGCTATGGCTTATGCTGAGCCGATGCGGGACGCCTCAGGAAAGGTGATCGGTGGACATTGCGTGTTGATCGACATCACCGAACGGAAAGAAGCTGAGGCTGAACGGGAGCAGCTTTCCGGCATGCTCGAACGCAGCCTGAACGAGATCTTCATCTTCGATCTGGACAGTTTGAATTTCGAGTACGTGAACCACGGCGCATTGCGCAATCTGGGGTACACGCTCGAGCAGATGCGGAGCATGACTCCGTTGGACATCAAGCCCGGAATGAACGCGCGGCAGTTCGATGAAATTGTAAAACCTCTTCGCAAGGGCGAAGAGGAAATGATCGAGTTCTATACGGTGCACCGCCGTGCAGACGGAAGTGACTACCCTGTGGAGGTGCATCTGCAGGTCTTGCAGAACGGCCCCAAGCGCTTGTTCATGGCCATGATCCTCGACATCACGGAAAGGAAATTGGACGAGGAGCGGATGCTCGATCTAGGTGCGCGCTTGGACCTTGCGTTGGATTCGGCCGATCTGGGAACATGGAACATCGATGGCAAGGTTGAGCAGATGACCACCGATGGTCGGTTCAAGTCCATTTTCGGATGGCAGGAGGATACGATCTCCGTTGCACAAGCGTTCGGAGTGCTCCATCCCGATGATCGCGAACGGGTATCGGCCGCCATTGCCGGGGCCACCAGACCAGAGGACACCGTGCCCTACGAGATCGAATACCGCGTCATCCATCCTGATGGCTCCATCCATTGGGTGTTGGCCAAGGGCCGGTCGACCTTTACGGTGGGAGCCGCAGGCAAGGAACTCCTGAGTTTCGACGGAACGGTTCTGGACATTACAGAGCGTAAGGCCTCCGATGCTGCGGAACGCCGGTTGGCGGCCATCGTGGAATCATCCGAAGATGCGATCATCGGGGTGGATCTGGAAGGGGTCATCTCCGACTGGAACGACGGGGCAGAGATTCTATTCGGGTACGCTGAGGAAGAAGTGATCGGCCGATCGATCACGGTCCTGCTGCCCGACGATCGTAAAGAAGAGGAATCAAACCTGCTCACACGGATCGCGAATGGCGAACGGGTAGAACATTTCGAGACCAAACGACAACGGAAAAATGGCTCGTTGGTGGATGTGGCGTTGAGCATTTCAGCGATCAAGGACGAGCTGGGTGTCGTTGTCGGGGCCGCCAAGATCGCCCGCGACATTACCATTGCTAAACGAGCGGAAGAAGAACTTCGCACCAGCGAGCAACGGTTCCATCTATTGGCGGACAATGTTTCGCAGTTGATCTGGATGGCCGAAGCGGATGGAAGCAACATCTGGTTCAACAAGCGCTGGTATGAATTCACCGGTATGACCAACGAGGAGATACAAGCCAACCCCAAAGCCCTGTATCATCCGGATCATTTCGCAAGGGCCACCACCTCCATGTATGAACGAATGGGGAAAGGGGAGCAATGGGATGACGTGTACCCGTTGAAGGGAAAGGATGGGAAGTACCATTGGTTCTTGGCCAATGCAATGCCCGTGAAGGATGGGGATGGCACGGTGCTCCGGTGGTTCGGTACGTGTACCGATATCACCGACCAGCGCTTAGCACAAGAGAAGATGCGAGAGAGCGAGGAACGGTTCCGCTTATTGGCGGACAACATCGCCCAGCTCGCTTGGATCGCTGAGCCGAATGGGGACATCCATTGGTACAATAAACGGTGGTTCGATTATTCCGGCACCACACCGGAAGAAATGGATGGATGGGGATGGACGAAGATCCACCATCCGGACCATGTGGAACGCGTGACCGAGAAATTCAAGAAGCACATACAGGAAGAGCGCGATTGGGAGGATACCTTCCCGATCCGTGGTGCGGATGGCCAGTATCGTTGGTTCCTTTCCCGGGCGTTCCCGGTGCGCGATGGCCAAGGTGTGGTGCAGCGGTGGTTCGGTACAAATACGGATGTGACCAAGGAACGTGAAGCAAGGAGATTACTCCAGGAGAGCGAGGAACGCATGCGTTTGTTGGCGGAGAACATGTCGCAGATGGCCTATATCGCTTCCACCGACATGAAGATACAATGGGTGAATAAGCGTTGGTTGGATTATACAGGCTTGGATGCTCAGGACATGAACAACGGTGGTTGGGAGCGTGCGGTTCATCCCGAAGACCTGTCGAAGATCACAGCCACTTTCGCGGAAGCAATTTCTTCCAAACGGCCATGGGAACATGTCTTTAAATTGAAGAACAAAGAAGGAGAATATCGATGGTTCCTTTCGATCAGCGTCCCGATCATCAATGAAAAGGGTGAGATTGAAAAGTGGTTCGGTACCAATACCGACATTACGGATCGCAAAGCCGTGGAAGAAGAACTGGCAACGATCGCGACGAACAAGGACAACTTCCTGGCAACTCTTGCACATGAACTCAGAGGTCCTTTGGCCCCGCTGAAGAACGGGTTACAACTGATGGAAATGGCAACCGATGACCCAGCAGTGCAAGAGAACACACGCGGGATGATGGTGCGCCAACTGGACCACATGGTGCGCTTGGTGGACGACCTGATGGACCTTAGCCGGATCAACACCGGCAAGTTCAAACTCAACATGGACGAAGTAGATATCAGTGATGTGGTGGCCACAGCCATGGAGGCCAGCAGACCCGAGATCGATCGTAACGGACACACATTGAGTGTTGACGTGAGCAGCGAAATGCTCTTGGTGAAAGGTGATCGTGATCGGCTGGTACAGGTGGTTTCCAACCTTTTGAACAATGCGGCCAAATACACACCAGAAAAAGGCAGGATCAGTGTGGTCGTTGAACATAGAGCGAATGATGTATTGATCCGTGTAAAGGACAACGGCATCGGTATAGCGCCGGAACACATCAATAATGTGTTCGACATGTTCGCGCAAGTGGATATGCAACAGAAATCAAGATCGGGAGGTGGGTTGGGTATTGGACTGAACATTGTACAGCGAATGATGGAAAATCATAACGGGTCTGTGCATGCCTATAGTGAAGGCCTAGGAAAAGGCAGTGAATTCACCTTAAGGATACCGCGCATGACAGATAAGATCGTACCGGCCGCCATCCCGGTGAACACAGTCAGCGAGCAAGGTGCCAAGCGGCGCGTACTGATCGTGGATGATAATGAAGATGCGGCCCTTTCCATGTCCATGATCCTGAAGAAACGCGGACATACTGTCAATGTAGCGCACGATGGGCAAGCTGCAGTTGCGGCAGGAGCGGAGTTCAAACCCGAATTGGTGATCATGGATATCGGCATGCCCAAGATGAACGGCTACGAAGCATGCGCGGCAATGCGCAACACCAATTGGGGAAAGAATTGCCTGATCTTCGCACTAAGCGGTTGGGGTCAAGAAGAGGATCGGCAGAAAAGCAAGGAGGCGGGTTTTGATCGACATGTGGTCAAACCCATAGATCGCGCTACGTTGGAGTGGATCGTATTGCAAGAAAAAGGATGATGCAATTTCGGGGGTAGAGAATGGTTATACAGTAAGTACGGAATGGTTTTCGCATTCCTGTGGTTGAAGTTATACTACAAGAACATGTTGAACACGAAAAACCAGAAGCCATCACCCGAAAAACCCCGTGTACCAGTTAAGGAACCCGGTCAACCGCCATTACCGGTGCGTGAACCGGACCAACCGATAAAACCGGTCCCTGACCCTGTGCCCGGTACACCCACTCGGACTCCGCACGAAGTGCCGCCGAACCCAGGTCAACCTGCGCCAGCAACACCGCATCACCCTACGGATCCGAACCCACCACAACCGCAAGGCTGATTCTTTGTAGTTGACCAATGCGAACACCCAAAGCGGTACTCCACTTTGGGTGTTCGCATTTAAATATTCACACTCCTGCAGTTCTCAATGAATGCCTTGGGGGCCGGGGTTCAATGGAGGTTGTGGTGCTCCATGGTCTCCTTGCACACTATTGGGGATACTTGCCTCTTGCTTTTCTTCATTGGCCTCGATTCCTTCAGCACCTTCCTTGTCCTTGCTTGGACCGGGTGTTGGAACCTCCTCACCCTTTGAAGTTGGTTTCTTGGGTTTAGGGTCTTCAGATAGTCGTTTCTTGGAGGATTCGTTCTTCATTTGACTGGTTATTGAGATTTTGTTCTGGTGCACCTCCGTGGGGTGGAGGACTATGTGGAATGCAACCATTGGGCCGAACATCCACACTACAGCGTAATGAAGTTTTTTCAAACAGTTGGGGAGATCCAGAGTACCAGGATAGTGCCCAATGTCGGGAACGGGTACCCCAGTTCCTCCTCAAACCGGAAGCGAATAGGTCATGGCCAGTATGATCAGAAAGGTATTCGATGGCCGGCTCGAGAAGATCGGACATGACCCTGTACATTCTGTTCCAGCTTTATCCAGTACTGGTCAGGCTCTGGTGTCAGGAATTCGTAAAACACTTTGTCGCTACGGTTCCACTGGACACGCTTTTCAAGGTCGATGTTCCGTACTTTTTGAAGGTCATTATTTTCGCTTTGGAAACGCTCATCCAGCGTTGGCCAACACAGTAATTGCGCAGGAGATGGACCGATGAGTGTGGTCGCACAAACACCTAGCAACTGTTTATTTGGAGCAAAGTCCTGGTCTTGACCCGGCCCTGTCTATTAGCAAAAAGCGCTAAATTACATTAAGTTTTACTGGGGTGAAAAGGGCGATAACGTTCAACTCCTTTGTGTCTTTGTTGTCGTAATAATATCGCATGGTTTTGGAAATGCTCAGCAATTTGTGTTGCAAACAGTTGTGAAGTAGTGCCAAAAAGAAACGGGATCCATGTGGATCCCTGCTTCTTTTTAATTGTGAAATGAACTAGAGCTCGCTCACCAATTTCCGCACTTCATCCTTCGTCTTGCCTATTTTGGATTGTAAGCGACCATAAAGCTCATCTTCATTTCCTTCAATGAAAGCGAGATCATCATCGGTGAGTTCGGCATATTTCTGCTTCAACTTTCCTTTTGTCTCATTCCACTTGCCTTTTAATGTTAGTTCGTTCATTTTCTTCTGTATTGGTTCCGTAATAACTTATTGGAATATCGGGCCTGATCTCCACCACTCGTTTCAGCACGACTCCACTCATGGAGCGGTATTCATCCAATAATTGGATCAATGGTCCAAAAGCGCATTGGGTAAGTATTACCACAGAACATGCATTTACTGCTCACTAATTTCCACACGCACAGGATAGCGTGTGTATCGATCCTTTGGTTTTGGAACCACTGTATTCAATACGTGATCCCTAATGGCATGCTTGATTGTTCAGCCTAAAGTGAACAGCGCTCGCTTTGCGGAGTTGTCCTGTGGAAATTGAACGGCATGGCAATTGTCCGTTGAGCGTAAAATTGAACATCATGAAGAACCTGAAAAAGCATACGACCGCATTAGCACTGGTAGCCGTCGTTGGATGTGCGCTCGCCGCATGCGGAACCGGTCCAAGCGAAGAACGCATGGACCAGAAGGTCGATAACAAGATCGAGGAAATGAACGACGATATGCAACGCAATATGGATAAGTCCAGAGCGGAGCTAACGGAGAATCTGCGTGAACTGGGTGAGAAGATCAATAAGCATATCGCTGAAATGGATGAAAAGCTCGCCGATACGAAGTTGAGCGCACAGGAAAGAGTTGAATTGGAAAAGAAGAGGCTCGAGTATAAAGAGCAGCATGCGAGGATAGAAGCGGCAACAAGTAAAGTGGGTATGGCCACAAAGGAAACGTGGAATGATGTGGAACGTGAGGGCCTTGAAGTAAAGAATGATCTTTCTACTTGGTGGGATCGCCAGAAAGAGAACGTTGACCAAAAGACGGATGCCGACCATGATATGGATGGTCATTGACCGGTAAGCGTTCAGAAAGAGAAGATCTGCATACATTGAGAAGCGATCTTGGAGCAATCCAAGGTCGCTTTTTGCTTTATGACCATCATTAAGGAAAGAATCTTGTTCAATTATTACTCATATCGGTTGAACAGAATGGGCATCAGAGGTGATTTGCGTACATTACACCACTCTTTTCATCGACAAAACCACTCTTTTCATCGATAAAACCTAATAACTACATCATGGACAACAATGCACGATCCCGTTACGCGGAGCCGTTGGCGCTACCCTCGAAAGTGAAGTTTGCACTCTTAGCATGTTGCATGGTCCTGAGCAGTTTGGTCGTTGCTCAAGGAGGCTCTGAGTGTGATGCATTTGCGGGAACCTTAACCGGTTTCAAGCCAACTGATTGTTTATTGGACGGTGGCACGGCCATTGGTGGAATTCCCAATGGTGATGCGGTGGTGCCTGCTGGTTATTCCAAGGTATATGTGCTTACCACAAGCCCTGGAGCGATCATTCAACAAGTTCGTACCGTGCCGATCTTCGATGTAACCACCGAGGCGACCTACACGATCCATACATTGGTGTATGATCCTGCTACATTGGACCTTACTATCGTTGTTCCCGGAGTTACTTCCGCCAGCACGGTGAATGGTCTGTTGGTGCAAGGTGGTGGGTCCATCTGCGCTGGTCTGGATCTCGTGGGCACACAGATACTAGTGGCCAACCCAAGTACGGGCAGCATTACTGCAGTAATGGATGAAGTTTGCATTACCGGAGGGTCGGCAACCGTAGCGGCCTCTTCTGCGGCGGGCACGGTGGTTCCGGAAGGATACAATGTCCTCTATGTACTTACGAACGGAGCGGGTCTTGTGATTGAAGACGCATCAGCTACACCGGAATTTGAGGTGAACGCGGTGGGCTCCTATACGATACATACGTTGGTCTATGATCCTGCAACTTTGGACCTGGATGTTGTTCAATTCGGAATTACCACCGGGTTCGATGTCAACAGCCTGCTGTTCCAAGGTGGAGGTAATATATGCGGTGTTCTTGATGTTGGCGGTGCACCCGTGAATGTGGTGGAGTGCAATACCGATTGCACGGCTTACGCTGGTACGCTCTCCGGTTTCAAACCAACTGACTGCTTGCAGGAAGGTGGTACAGCGATCGGTGGAATTTCCAATGGCGACAAGGTGGTACCCGCGGGGTATGAAGTGCTCTATGTTCTCACCAGCGCTCCTGGTGCTATAATAGAGCAAGTTAGTAACGTGCCGATCTTTGATGTGTTGGAAGAAGCGGTCTTCACAGTTCATACGTTGGTTTATGATCCTGCAACACTTGATCTGAGCACAGTGCAACTCGGTGTTACAAGTGCAGCCGCAATTCACGATCTTCTTATTGAAGGTGGCGGTTCCATCTGCGGGTCACTGGATCTTGTTGGTACTACCATTCAGGTCGAGAATCCGGAATCCGGTGGACTCACCGCAGTGGAAGCACAGGTCTGTATTGTTGCTGGTTCCGCAATTATTAGCGCTACGCCGAGCGGTGGGCTATACGTGCCGAACAGCTACAGTGTATTGTATGTGCTTACTCAAGGTCCCGGACTTGTGATCTTGGATACGAGCAGCGAACCAATGTTCTCAGTTACCGAGTTGGGTGACTATACCATACACACGCTGGTTTACGACCCAGCGACATTGCCATTGGGCGGTGTGGTGCCTGGAACTACAACAGGTTTCGATGTGAACGGTATGCTGCTCCAAGGTGGCGGCGGGATCTGTGCAGTACTGGATGTTGCAGGTGCACCGATCGAAGTGATCGAATGCAATGTTCCTTGTCTCACGGATGCGGGTTCATTGTCGATAGGTTCGTTCGAGACCTGCTTGGTGGATGGACAAGCTGTTGTTACGGCTTTCGTTGAAGATGCTCCGACCGTACCAACTGGATATGAAGTGATCTACGTTCTTACATCCGGAACGGACCTTGTTCTTCAGCAAGTCTCCGAAGACCCCAACTTCTTCGTTTCGAATGATGGTACGTTCACCGTTCATACGTTGGTGTATGATCCTGGCACCCTGGATCTATCAATTGTGAATCTGGGAGTTACAACAGCTGCGGCTGTCAATGCGCTATTGATTCAAGGTGGTGGTCTCATTTGTGGGTCGCTTGATCTGGTCGGTGCTACCACGCTTGTTATTGATTGCAATATCGAGTGCTTTACACATGCGGGATCGTTGACCGGTAACGAGACTCCTTGCTTATTGGATGGAATGGCAACGATCTCTGCCACACCAAATGGTGATGCCGTGGAGCCATCAGGTTACACCACCATCCATGTGCTCACAAGCGGTGCAGGGTTGATCATTCAACAGACCTCTACAACGCCAAGTTTCGCCATATCCAATACGGGTCTTTACACCATTCATACATTGGTGTATGATGCCAACACGCTGGATCTTGGCATTGTGGTGTTCGGTTCAACTCCTGCGAGTGCGGTCAACGAGTTGCTTCTTCAAGGAGGAGGAGATATCTGTGGTAGTTTGGATGTTACCGGTGCATCATTCGTTATTGAGGAATGCACGACCGATTGCATAGCTGATGCTGGAACACTGACAGGAAATGATGCTCCTTGTCTTGAAGTAAGCCCTGTTCTTGTTACAGCGGTTGCAAATGGCGATGCACTGGAGCCTGCAGGTTATTCTACGCTTTTTGTTCTGACCAGCGGAGATGATCTGGTGATCGAAGCTGTTAGTGCCGACCCATCGTTTGCCGTAGATATGATAGGTGTTTATACCATCCATACGTTGGTGTATGACCCGAGTTCCCTCGACCTGACGATAGTTGAATTCGGGGTGACCACTGCGTCTGAGGTGAATGCCATGTTGATCCAAGGTGGTGGTGATATCTGTGCTGCGTTGGATGTGGACGGTGCGTCCTTTACGATCGAACCATGTTCCACGGAATGCATCATTTCTGCTGGGTCCATAACAGGTGTGAATCCTCTGGGTTGTCTGTCGGATGGGGCCTCTACGTTGATCGCTACGCCAAATGGAGATGCGATCATACCTCCGGGTTTTGTTCAGAACTACGTGTTGGCATACGGCCCGGATCTGGTGATCATGCAGGTCGGTCCCAACCCATCATTCCTAATTACAACACCGGGCGTGTACTCCATGCATTCCATTGTGTACAACCCAGCAACGCTTGATCTGTCGATCATCGAACTGGGGGTATCCACAGCGGCAGAAGTTGTTACATACATCCTTTTGAACGGCGGCAATATTTGCGCTGCCCTCGATCAGACCGGTGCTCAATATGCCATTGGTAATTGCTTGGAACCGTGCTTAGCAAAGGTTCACCTGATCGCCAATGGAAGTGGCGGTTGCTTGGTGAATGGAGAGATCACATTGTCCGCAACGCCGAATGCCAGCATGATGGTGCCTCCTGGGTACACTGTGGCGTATATCCTAGCAAGTGGTGCAAGCGCAGTGATCGAGGAGATCAGCCCAACGGCGAGCTTTACGGTGACCACTCCCGGTGCATATTCGATACACGGTCTGGTCTATGACCCGTTGACATTGGACCTTTCGTTGATCACCCCGGGGATGTCCACCATGGATGCCGTTCATATCCTGCTTACTCAAAGCGATGAACCTTTCTGTGCAGGTATAGATATTCCTGGAGTACCGTTCATTGTGACCGATTGCGGAAATATTATCACCCAACCTACCACTGCTATCTGGCCTGTACCCGTTGTGGACCAATTGAATGTGCAGGTCAGCGAGCGGATAACGGGTCACAACTCCCAAGTTGTACTTACTATCCTTGATGCCATGGGTCATCAGCTCCTAAGTGAGAAAGTGACCGGTAATGCAACAGTGCCATTGTCGTTGAATGTGCTAGGGCTTACTCCGGGCACCTACACTTTGCGTGTTCAAAGTGTCCATGGCGTTGAATCGCAGCGGTTCGTTAAGATCGGTCAGAAATAGTCTTTCTGTTAGTGTAAGAAGCCCGCATCTGCCGTTCGGCAAATGCGGGCTTCTTGTTTTGGACCGGATCTAGTACTGGTAAATGGGATCATGATCCATTCTCTTGACAATTCCATGACCGAAACGGCTTGAGAAGACCATCCTTGGGTTGTGCGCTCAACGTTCCGGTAGTTGCTTTGTACCCGCAAAACAGCAACACATTTCATGAGGATCTTTACACTGTGCGCCACCGCACTTATATCATATTCCACAATTGCTCAAACAACCGTAGTTGTTAACACAAGTGCCGGTAACTCCGGACAGGAATACTACAGTTTACAGAACGGTACCATCAGCAACCCATCGTTGGCCCAGTGGGATCTGGCCTTCGAAACTTCCGGGATAACGGGAAGCATTCTGGTCAATACGGCCAAAGGCATTCAGGTTCATAAAGCTCCTTACGCGCTCGCTGATTGGGCAATATTGGATACGACAGGGCTCGCCGCATCCTGGACACCGCAACAGAACAGTGAAACGAACTGGAGTTCAGGTGCACTCAATCAAGGCCTTACGAGCAACCCCTTCGATCTGGGATGGGGCATCTACAACATGGTGACCCACAATATAACTGGGGATAGTTTGTTCGTACTGAAACTCGCCGATGGTTCATGGAAGAAGTTGCGCATTGATGGATACGCTTCGGCAACCAATGCATTCACGTTCACATGGGCCAACCTTGATGGCGGTGCAGAACAGGTGGGCAGCATTGTTCGCGGTGATTATTCTACAATGAATTTCGGATATTACTCGCTTGAGTCGAATAGCCCATTGGCCCAAGAACCGGATGCTTCCACATGGGACCTTGTCTTCACGAAATACCTCGGGTTCGTAACGCAACCTGCTGAAGGGTTTTATCCGGTTGTAGGATGCTTTCAGAATCGCGATATACAAACACTCCAAGTGGATGGTGTGCCTTCAGCATCGGCATCATGGAGCGACGGAACGTTCAGTGAAGATATCAATGTGATCGGTTTTGATTGGAAGAGCTTCAACATGACCACCTTCATGTGGGAGTACGCACAGGACCGCACCTATTTCGTGCAGGATCGCGATGGCAACATCTGGAAATTGATCTTTTCGGAATATGGCGGTAGCGCTGCTGGTACCATCACCTTTACGCAAGAGCTCGTAAGTGCGACCGGTGTGAACGAATATGGCACGAACGGATCGGCGACCGTATTCCCGAATCCTTCAAATGGAGGCGACGTGAATGTGTTGTTGGATATTCCGGCGAACGAAGCACAGCTCACCATCACAGCAATTAATGGCAAATTGGTGCAAAGTCAAAAATTGACGGGGATCAACCCCTTAACAGTTCGATCATTGGACGTATCATCGTTGACATCAGGTGTGTACTTGCTCCGTATCGCTCACACGAGCGGCGTAACAAATACCAAATTGGTCATTGAATAGAAGAGCCCCTCGTTGCGTAGAACGCTCTGTGTCTTGGTTGGCATGGGGCGTTCAATGTTTTTTGGGTGATCACTCGCTCTTGTGAATTGTGAATTGATCATCCGGATCTACCGAACTGTGACAGTATCCTACGGTAGCTGGCCGACCTTCGCGCAGCGAAAGGAAATAAGCGACTTCGCCTCGCGTGAGCATCGATCCGTACATAATTCATTTGAGATCGTTATGGATCGCGCTACTCCTGCTTTCCGGAGCTCTTTCCGCACAGACCTCCGTTGAGGTACTCGACAATATCGATGGTAAGCCGGTTCCTTTCGCAGTGGTACGTCCAGAGACAGAGGATCACACGGGTATTGCATCGAAGAGCACTGATCTGAACGGTAGAGCTGTTTTCAGTGATGATGAACTTTTTGGCAAGGATCCTGCTTTCATTCGAATTGAAGCGCTCGGTTACGAGGTGGCAACAATTCCCGCGCTGATGCATGTCACGTTCGCCCTGAAGCGGGATCCACAACAATTGAAGGACGCTGTGGTTACCGGTCAATATGGGCCAACTTCCGCTGATAATGCCGTACACAAAGTGCGTGTGATCAATGAAGCACAACTTCAAGCACGCGCTTCGAACACGCTTGCCGATGCCTTGCAGAATGAATTGAATATTCAGCTTTCACAAGACAATATCCTTGGTACTTCCATGTCCATGCAAGGGCTCAGCGGGCAGAACGTTAAGATCTTGATCGATGGTGTGCCTGTTATCGGAAGGCAGAACGGGAATATCGATCTGGCTCAAATGGACCTGAACGGCATAGCGCATGTGGAGATCGTGGAAGGGCCGTTGAGCGTCAGCTATGGAACCAATGCATTGGCCGGAACGATCAACTTGATCACCAAGAAGAATGCAAGTGAAGCACCTACCTTTAAATTCAGTTCGTATGCTGAACATATCGGTCGGCTTAACCTTTGGGGAACCGCCGCAAAACGGTGGGGAAAGCATAATGTGAACATCAACCTTGGGCGCGATTATTTCAACGGCTGGAACCCAGGTCAGACCGGTATTCCCAACTTCGGACCTGCATTGGCCGACACCCTGCGCTACCAGCAATGGAAGCCACGTGAACAGTATACAGGCCGACTCAATTATCGATGGAACAGCAGTTCTTGGCAGCTCGGATACAAGGCCGAGGTCAGCAACGAGCTCATAACCGCGCGCGGTAGACCACGAGCCCCATACTACGTTTCAGCATTCGATGAGGAGTACAGAACACAACGCATCGATAACGCTTTGTTTGCCGATCACTTCTGGAACCATGGGCGCAAACTGAACCTGATCATTGCGCACGATCGATACAAGCGCACACGCAATACATGGGTCCGTGATCTCACGAACCTCGGAGAACAATTGGTGGTCGGTGAAGATGTACAGGACACCTCGCGTTTCACTTTGACCAATGCTCGATTGGTCTACTTTTCTGCGGGGGAAGACGCACGGTTGCGATACGAGTTCGGGACGGATATTAATTATGAGACCGGCTCCGGTCAACGCATTGTGAATGAGAATGGTGCCTCGATCGGTGACTACGCCTTGTATTCCAGCATCGAATACAAGCCATGGAAGCAGGTCATAGTAAGGCCTGCGGTCCGGTATTCGTACAACACCATCTACGATGCTCCGTTGGTGCCGTCGCTCAACATCCGATGGCAATTGGATACGGCGTTCACCGTCCGAGCTAGTTATGCACGAGGGTTCCGTACGCCGTCGTTGAAGGAACTCTATTTCTATTTCGTGGATGTGAACCATGACATACGGGGAAACGAGGATCTCAATGCCGAACACTCCAACAATTTCAGTGCATCACTTACCTGGAACGAACCACGCGAACACGGTGCATGGCGCGCTGAGCTTAGTGGTTTTTACAATACCATCAACGACCTGATCACCTTGGCGCAGGTGGATGCGACATTATACACGTACGTCAATATTGGTCAGTACCGGACAGCCGGAGGGAATCTCGGCGTGTCGTGGGAGGGTGAGCAATGGGCCATCAGTGCGGGTGGTAATGTCACAGGTCGAAAGGATGATCTCGTAAGGGATGGAGCTAATGACTTCCTGTGGTCCCATGAAGCGCGTGGTTCCATTACGCGCACATGGGCAAAGCATGGTTTATCAGCACAAGCATTCTTCAAATACCAAGGTTTGGTCTCCAACTACGCCGTGGCCGATGATAATACTGTGCAACGATCGATGATCGAAGCGTATAGCATGGCCGACGTATCGCTGACAAAAGAGCTATTCAAAAAGCAACTTGGCCTAACAGTGGGGTGCAAGAACCTATTGGATGTGCAGAACCTGAATGCCTCGAGCTCCGGTGTTGGTGGAGTTCACGTTAACGGCGGATCCAGCGTACCTATGATGAATGGTCGCCTTTTCTTTCTGCGCTTGAACCTTGAATTATCAGCTCTGAAAAAATGAGGAAGCTCGGCACGTTCATTCTTTCGGTGGCGACCATGTCGTTGCTTTCTTCATGTCTAAAGGATGAGTTGCCAGTGATCCCGGCAGAACGAGGCGATGTGATCGAAGTTCAGTTGACCATGGGCAATGGCTACAATGAGCAATTGTGGTTCGACCTTGGAACGAATACCGTTGTTGCCCAGAACAGTAAGACGGATTGGGATCTGGCCTTTGAGTGTGGCGCTGCCGGCTGGCAGGTACGGGTGAACCCAGCGCGCTTCATGCGAGCCAATAGGACCAATACGAGCGATATCACCTTGGCGACCGATACCAACGGGTTCGGCGTACAATGGGAATATGATCACAGTGAAGGCATGGCCGATAGTCTTGCGTTCGGTGACTGGCGCACGAATGATAACGTGTACGTGCTGGACCTTGGTCTTGACGCTGAGGGTACGTTACTCGGTATCCGTAGAGTGCGGGTGTTGGAGTCAACAACTGCGCAATACACCTTCGAGGTTGCAGCGATGAACGGTAGCAACGTGCAACAATTCACAGTGCAAAAGGATCCGTCACGTGCGTATGTGCATTTCAGTATTCTGAATGGACAACAGGTATTGATCGCTCCACCGCATGGTGCGTATGACCTGGTATTTTCGCAATACACCTACCAATTCTATGACCCTTATCTGGCCTATCTGGTAACTGGGGCTGTCAGTGGTTTCAGCGGCTGCAGGATAAGCGAATTCTTTACGGATGATTTCGCCTCGGTCTCCTTAGCTGATACTACCGCGAACCCATTCAGTACGAACGAGGATGTGATCGGATACGATTGGAAGGAATACGATTTCGATACCGGTATCTATGCGATCTTTCCGGATCATGTATTCATTGTTCAGGATACCGAAGGGTACTTCTACAAATTGCATTTCACCGATTGGTATAACGCCGCTGGCCAGCGCGGTAACCCACGGTTTGAAGTGGTCGGGTTGTAGTTGGATCAGGGGGCGTTAGAAATCCATTTCCCCTCCGCCACCGTCACCCGCAGGGCGTTGACCTTTCTTGCGGAACAACGAGGCATCACTCTCACCGAACTTCCATGTTAGCGTGAAACGCACATAGCGTTGCTCACGACGACCGAAGCTTTCCTGATATAAGTACGGCGTATTGATCGTGTTACCACGACGGTTAGTAAAGAACACATCATTCACGGAAACAACACCGGTCAAGCTCTTGTTGAAGTCGTAACCTAAGGACGCATCCATGCTGTACTGGGAAAGGGATCGACCCTGCGCCTGTACTTCCGGACTTTCGTATTCGCCGTTCAACTGAATACTCCACGCTTTGTTGAACTTGTATTGTACCAGTGCTTTTGCCTCCCAGTTCGTGCCTTGGTTGCGCAAGCCGCCTTGGTCATTACCTAATGTGAGTTCCGTGTATTGCAACGTGCCACTGAGCGTTACTTGAAGGTCTTGCCAAAAGCGGAACTTGAAAATATTCTCCCAGCCTGCGCGCGTGCTGTTCGCCCCATTCACGAATGTGTTCCGTAGGATCGTGCTATCTGATGGCAGGGGAGAACTGTAGCTGGTGATCACGTTCTCCGTGAACCGCCCATAAACAGAGGTGAGCCACGTAGCCTTTCCGTCCATGAACGGGGTAAGATGATTCACTTCGGCTATGTTGCTGAACTGCGGTGCCAGTGCCGGATTGCCAATACGGATATTCCGGCTGTCCGCACTCCAGATCACGGGCATGATCTGCCAGAACCTTGGCCGGTCTATCTTGCGTGAAAAGTTGAACTGCAGTTCGCGTTCACTTCCTTCCCAATTCCGCACCAGATAGATCGCAGGAAAGAGCGCTTTCCCGAAATTCGATGAGCCATCCGGATATTCGTAACGGTATTCAACATCCTTGCCGCGCAATTCTACAATGAACGCTGTCTGTTCGAAGCGAAGGCCCGCTTGAGCACTCCAACGGTCATTCAATTTGCGCATCCAATTGAGATAGACCGCATTGGTATTGTCAGTGACCAAATAATCGTTCGTCAATGAAGTGTCAATGACCGCTTCACCAAAGGTCGGTGATGTTTCGAATACATTCAAGAACGTATTCTCCAAGGAGTAGGCCACCTTCGCACCCCATTCCAATTTTGTCCGCTCGCCGATCGGGTTCTTCCAATCGGTCTGGAACGTGTAGCTGTCGGATGAACTCCCTCCCAGGTTTTTTTGTAGCCGAGGGCTGAAAGACAACTGACTTCCGTCCTGTCCAAAGGTGTAACGATCGAAATCGGACTCGGTATCACGTTGCCAACGGTTATAGTTAACATCCATGGTCCATTCCTTACCGGGTTTCGACGAAGTGTGCTTGTACATGAGCTGGGTACTGTAGCTCTGCATGTCATTATCCGTAGTGTTGATCTGGTCACCGGATTCAAATAAGGTACCTGACCCGTTCCGGGAAATGAATGC
>JAGNUG010000026.1 GCA_017987115.1 Flavobacteriales bacterium
CTTATGGTCAGGTTCTTTATGGCCAGCTCGCTGTTAAGTTCGAAAATGACCTCATCATCCGCGGGGTCAGGGAATACATTGATAGTGGTGCCATTTGCGATCTGATCAATTCCAACGTTGCCCATCAATAACACACAATAATCCTCTACTTCGCCATACTCGAATGTTGCTTCACACCCGCTTGGGATCGCTTCTTGATACTGCATGATAACACGCAAGCGAACTATCCCGGGAACTGCTGTCGCGGGAATGGTGATATCACCCGTCAACGCGGAGTTGGTTGTTGCAGTTGCATTGAACACGCGCTCCGCGGTACTGAATATGCCGTCCGTGTTGAAATCCATATACACGGAGAACCATTCGCCGTATTGGAAACCGTCATATCCTGGAGTTAAGGTAATGGAGTAGGTCTGCCCAATGTTCATCGGTGTGCTCTGACCGGTGTAATCACCATACCCGCCATCATCGCCGGAAATATTTGAGATATCACCGACCACAACGCTTTGTATGAACTCGTCATCCGTTCCGCCTTCAGACGGACAATAGCTCAGGTCAACACAATCACCGCAATCGGCGGTCGTGAACAGCAAAGCATCGGACCAATCGCTTTGCTCACCATTGCACGTGCTACGGATCTGAACTTGATAAGGCGTACATCCTTCCAAGCCTGAGAGGGTGTAAGGAGTAGTGGTAAGCCCTGGCAAAGTGTTCCATGCGGTAGTGCCTTGCAAAGCATATTGCAGATCGTATGTGGCGGCGGCAGCTACTACTGGCCATGAGATCTCTGCTGAGTTCGCGGTGGTACTGGTAAGTAATAGGCTGCTCGGCACATTGCAACATCCTTCTGAAAGGAAGATGAACGAACTGCTGTATTCACTCATTTCCGAGCCGCAATCGACGCGTACTTGGAATTCATATTGGGCGCATGCAAGGATGTCGCTGGCGGTGAATTGCGGAGCGGTCAATCCGGTTACTACTTCCCAAGTTGGTGTTCCTACTGGACGGTATTGAAGATCGAACACGGTACCGGCTGTTGAGCTCCATGACATTGTGGCTTCGCCGATCAACGGGTTGGCAGCAGTAAGGTTGTACGGTGAAGGACATGTACCACATCCATTCATGATCAACTGCATGCTGTTCCCTGCGCTGATCCGGCCGCCTGTTACTGTTTGTCCGGCCAGATTGCCTACTTGTTCAGTACCATCGAATAAGGCTTGTCTGATGTATAACGCGCCCGCTGCAGGGTCCCCGGAAACCAGGCTCATAAGCGAAGAACAAGGTGCGCTGTACAACAACCCGATCACACCTGCTGTCAATGGGCTTGCGAATGAAGTTCCGGATGTGGACCCATACCCACCGCCCTGTGAAGTGGTCCGCACATTTTCACCCGGTGCACCAACATCGATCGTAGTAAGGCCATAGCCGGAAAAGGTTCTGTTGTCCGCATTATTCGTAGCGGTCACACTGATCATGAAGTCACTCGCGCATGCTGTTGGAAGGTCGCCAACATTATCCACATTCACATTCTGGTTCGATGTTGCTCCGCAGTTAAGAACACCTTCAGCCCCAAGTGAGTCGTAGATCGCACACCATAACGGCGCATCAGCCGGGTCGCCACCATCGATACCCCAACTTGCATTGGTTGCAACAACAAAAGCACCTTCGGCGCCATTGCTCTCATTATATCTACGGCGCATGACCCACGGATAAGTGTAAGCAGCAACAACTGAAGCTTCTTGCACGCCACCATAATCAACCACCATCATTTTTACGTTCCAGTTCGCACCTGCAACACCGATCGAGTTGTCTCCGGTAGCACCGATCATCCCCGCCACTTGGGTTCCGTGACCGCCGCCATAAACATCATCGTCGCCTCCTGGCGTATTCCATCCACGGAAATCATCAACATAGCCGTTACCATCGTCGTCAATATTGTTGTTGGGGATCTCTGCATGGTTGAACCACGCATTGCCGATGAGGTCAGCATGTGGCAGGTCAGCATCCTCTATGATGCACACAACAATGGTATCGCCGGTTGCAGTAACACCTCCTGTACTAATATCCCATGCGGCTTCACTATCAATGTTCTGGTGATGCCATTGCTGAGCATATTGAGTATCATTCGGGACTTCGCGTTCCTTTACAATATGGTTGTTCTGTGCCATTTGCACAAGCGGGTGCCTGCGCACTTCACGCAATAGTACGTTCTGGTCAATGTCCAAGGCATCAAAATGCAACAACCATGCGCGCATGGGCTCACTGATGACCCCTTCAACCCTCAACCCGGTTGGTATGCCTTTGATCGCCGCAAGGTCCGAAACGACTTGATCAGCACTAGCCCCAGGAGCAAGCATGATCATAATGTCACCGGGAACGATGGACGGGCCTTGTGATCGAACTGAATTAGGCACTAAAATGGACAGAACGATCAAGGCGAATGCGTGGTACTGCTTCATAAAGTTGAGTTGAAAAAGAGGGTATGTTGCAAACTTACGGCTCTAGGCCGAGAAGCAATGCGGATGTTGGGCTTATCCGGCGACTTTCAGATACTGAAAATTGGATTGCTGAACGCAACTCGGGGAGGCACATGGATCCCGCATCGGATGAGAAGACGGGTCCACCTCAAAATAATGTCCATTTCATGGTCACAAGTCACATGCCGAGAGGCAACCAATTGCACTATACCACAGTCTATGAGCCGATAAATTGAATTCCGATCGGTCGGAATTGAACATGCTGTGCATAGCTAATAGTCTGGAAGTCATAGGTAAAGGTAGGTCCGGAGCCCAATAATCAATAGAAGTCCGGATGTACCGGTAAGTTCCTGCTTTACATTAGCCCTGAATTCGGTTGAACATGAATAATAAGTTGTTGTCCACGCTGTTAGCAGTGATCGCATATGCGGTGACGGCCTCTGGAGTATTAGGTCAGAACAGTTGTCCCAATACGGGCTTTGAAGATGGTGACTTCACGAACTGGACTGGTGGTACAGGAACCTGTTGCCCCATTAATGTAACCGGTGTGAATATCATTGACGGTCGGCATACGATCATGACGGGTCCGGGAACGGATCCCAATACCGACGGCGCTATTACGGTAGTTGCTCCCGGAGGAGGCGGTTTTTCGGCACGGTTGGGTAACGATCAATCCGGTAATCAGGCGGAACGGTTGACCTATTCCATGACGGTGGATGCCAATAATCAACTTTTCATTTATCGTTATGCAGTTGTTCTTGAAGATCCATCTCATAGCCCGAGTGAGCAGCCACGTTTCGATATTACCATGTTCGACGAGAACGGTGCGCTCATTAATTGCGGTGTGTATAGTGTAACATCCGCAGCGGGCATTCCAGGTTTCGTTACGTTGCAGAACCAGTTCTTCACAACGGTGAATTACAAGGATTGGACAGCGGTCGGCATGGACCTTTCCGCTTATGTCGGCCAAACGGTGACGATCCAGTTTGCTACCGGTGATTGTGATCTGGGTGGTCATTATGGATACGCATACATCGATTGTTATTGCAGCTCCTTAGCGCTCACGTCCGATTTTTGTCCAGGGCTGCCAACAGCCGTGCTGGAGGCGCCATTGGGTTTTGCAACCTATCAATGGTCCGATCTCAATGGTATTATTCCAGGTGAAACAGCTGCAGCCCTAACGATCGATGCGCCAGCTACAGGACAGACGTATAGTTGTGAGCTTACCTCGGTTACGGGCTGCACCGTAACGCTAAGTTCAACATTGACACCTACTGTACTTGCTGCTGGACTTAGTCAAGTGGGTAATTGCCAGAACGATGTCCAGTTCACGGATAACTCCGTGGTAGTTAGTGGGCCGGCCATCAGTAATTGGTTATGGGATTTTGGTGATGGTACTACAAGCACGGATCAGAACCCGTTCCATTCATTTGATACCCCGGGAGATCATGACATCTCATTGAGCGTATATAGTAATGGCGATTGTCCGGATGTTGCTACAGCCACGATCAGTTTGATACCGTCACCGCAGGTCGGCTTCACGGTTACCGAAGCATGTGAGGGCTTACCCACGCAATTCAATGATACTACGGAGTTGTTGGCAGGGCTTGTAGAACGAAGATGGGATTTCGGGGATGGACCTCCGGGCTCTTCGGACGTTTCGCCTACACATGTTTATACACCGGATGGCAGTTACGATGTATCCCTCTTTATTGAATTTGATAACGGTTGCATGGACAGTGTTACCGTACAGGTGAACATAGCGGATGTGCCCGTAGTGGACCTTGGACCGGATCAAACAGTTTGCGAAGGGGTAGGCGTTAACTTGAATGCAGGAAACCCAGGCCTTACCTATCTCTGGAGCACGGGGGCGGTTACGCAGACCATTCAACCCACAACAACCGGTGATTATTGGGTAGAAGTGGAGAACGCAGGACTATGCGCAGGAGTTGATACGGTATACGTACAGTTCGACCCGTTGCCGGTCCTACAACTTCAGGACTCAACCACATGCATTGCAAATTCAGTTACGCTGGATGCGATGAATCCCGGTGCAACTTATTCTTGGAATACTGGTGAGAATACGCAAACGCTTACTGTTTCGCAGAACAGCGGGATCCATACGGTGACGGTCACAAGCCCAGAGGGCTGTTCGATCCAAGAGAGTGCGTCGGTGTTTTTTGCGCCTTTGGTTTCGGTGGAATTAGGCACAGTGGATGCACCCTGTTATGGTGAGGTCGTAACGCTGGACGCAGGAACATTTCCGAACGCGCAATACCTGTGGAGCACTTCATCAACTGACCAGGCCATCGACGTTGTTGATGACGCTATGATCTATTTGGAGATCAGTAACGGTTATTGCACGGCAACGGATTCCGTTGAGGTCATTTTCGACCCGCTACCGCAGATCCAATTGAACGATTCCATTTTGTGCATTGAGAATACGCTCGTACTTGATGCTACGAATCCAGCATGCACGTATTTATGGAGCACAGGTGAGACCACGCCGACCATTACCGTGGGTGTGAATTCCGAAGTGTTCAGTGTGGTGGTCACAGCACCCAACGGTTGCAATAATTCAGATCAAGCGGATATCACGTTCATCCCTAGCATCATTCTGGACCTTGGGTTGGATAGTGTGTTATGCGATATGGATACGATCCTTTTCGATGCGACCAATCCCAATGGCTCTTACCTCTGGAGCGATGGTAGCACCAATGCTGGGATAAGCATCACGGAAAGCACCGATCTGTCGGTCTTTGTTACCAATGGATATTGCACGGCCGTGGATACGGTCATACTTCAGTTCATTCCCAATCCGGCGCATGTGGAAGTGACACTTATCGACACTTGCTTTGAGGACCCACGGGTCGTTGTAACGCTTGAAGGAAGTGTTTCGGGTACCTTGTATGATTGGAGCACCGGTGAATCGACGCAGGATATCCAGGTCACTGATTTCGGTGAATATGTGGTGATGGCCACCAATCTGCCACGTTGCGCCACCGTTGATACGATCGTTGTTCGTGAGTACTGTCCGCCACGTGTTTTTGTACCGAATGCCTTTACGCCGGACAATGATGGGTTCAACGAGAATTTCTTCCCGATCGGATACAACATCAGGACCGTTCAGTTCATGATCTTCGACCGATGGGGAGAACGGATCTTCCGTTCCGTTGAAGATGGTAACGGATGGGATGGACGCGTTGGCGGGAAGCTTGCGAAGACGGAAGTGTACAACTGGCGCTATGATTACGTACCGATCTTGGATGCAAATGGCACCACTGGCGCTGTTGTAACGATCCAGGGCGTAGTGACCTTATTGCGCTAGAACCTACTCGTGCAAGTACACCCGTTTCACACGCGGTGCAATTGAGGTAAGCACTTCATAAGGGATCGTACCCATGTCCGTGGCCAGTTCCGTTACGGGATGCTCCGGGCTGAACACGATGGCCATATCATCCGGGGAACATGGAATATTGGTGACATCCACCATGACCATGTCCATGCAAACGTTCCCGACGATAGGCGCAGGTTTTCCGTTGATCCACACACGACCGTTACCATTGCTCAGGCGACGGCTCAGTCCATCGGCGTATCCGATCGGAAGTGTTGCGATCCGTGAATCTTTGTCTGCTTTCCACGTGCGCCCATAGCCAACGCTGTCGCCAACACACAACGTCTTTAGTTGAGCGATCGGTGATCGCAAGGTCGTTGTCGTTCGCAAGTGCGCCATTTCTTCTGCGGATGATGCAACCCCATGCAGTCCGATCCCAAGGCGCACCATATCCAATTGGGCTTCCGGGAATCGGGAAATACTTGCCGTGTTGGCGATATGCCTTAACGGTTCATTGTCCAGAACGCCGCAGATCGAGTCGGCCATCTGCTTGAACAATGCGATCTGTTCGCGCGTGAAGGCATCGTACGCTGGATCCTCGCTTGCTGCCAGATGCGAGAAGATCCCGACAACATTCAACCTCTTGTTCTTCCTCAAACGGTCGATCAACTCCGGAACCTCATTCGCAGTAAATCCCAAACGATGCATGCCGGTATCCAATTTGATGTGGATCGGTGGTGCTTCGGAATGTTGCCGGATCATGCGTTCTGCTTCATCTAATGAACGCAGATCAAAAACCTCCGCTTCCAATCGGAAACGGTGAAGCGCCTCGAAAGGAACCGGCTCCGGGTTCATCACCAGAATAGGCAAACGGATACCGTTCTGCCGCAGTTCGATCCCTTCATCAGCATAGGCCACGCCGAGGTAGTGTACCTGTTCATGCGCGAACAAACGAGCAAGCTCCAACGCACCACTTCCGTATCCGAATGCCTTTACCATGGCCATTGTCCGCGTTGGCGGTGAGAGCAGACCTCGATAATGATTCAAGTTATGGCGCACCGCTTCAAGATCGATCTCCAACACGGTGCCATGTACTTGACGTTGCCAGTGCTGCGCCAATCGTTCCAACGCGAATGTGCGCGCCCCTTTGATCAGGATCGTATGGCCGGCAAGCTCGGCTGTGTCGACACCTTTCAATGCATCTGCAGTATCGGAGAAAAAAGTTGATGCTTCAGGGAACAGCGCACGATTTGTATTGAGTTGCGGTCCAATGCCGATCACACGTTCCACCCCCGAACGGATCATTCGGTCCGCGACACGTTGGTACAATGTCGATGCATGCTCACCGCTCTCGATGATATCCGTAAGCACCACGGTCTTCGGTCTGCCTTGCGCTACTATGACCAAGTGTTCCAATGCGATTGAGAGCGAGGCCTCATCATTGCTATACGCATCGTTGATCAACGTGGTGCCATGCACACCATCCAGGACCTCCAGCCGCATCGCCACGGGCGTCAAGTGAGGCGTGCGTTCCGTGATCCAAGCAGGTTTGTGACCAAGGTGCAGTAAGAGCGTTACGCAATGCAATGCATTTTCTGCCGAAGCATGATCAGTGAACGGGATCTCGAAGGTGAACTGATCATTCGCTCTGCTCACCGTAATGTGTGTTCTATCGGCGATGGTCTCTTCGTGCAACACATGCAACCAACCCGAATTCTCACGCGACCAACCGAGCTCTGTTACGCGCTGTGCGAGTCCGGTTTGTTGCAGCGCATCGGCGATCACCTTATGGTCTGCGCAGTATACAAGTACTTCCACATCACGGAACAGTCCAAGCTTCTCCGTTGCTTTTAGAATGTCGTTCTTGAAATTCTCGCCATGAGCCGGACCAACATTGGTGATGACGCCGATGGTCGGTCTGATCACAGAGCGCAAATGCTCCATTTCACCGGGCTTGCTGATGCCTGCTTCAAAGACTCCGAGCGTATGCTCTTGGCCCATCTCCCAAACGCTCAAGGGCACTCCTACTTGGGAGTTCCAGCTGCCCGGACTACGAACTATATGTTCTTTTCCACGCAAGAGTTGATAGAGCCATTCTTTCACAACGGTCTTGCCATTGCTTCCGGTAATTCCCACGACGGGTGCTTGGAAATGGGCGCGATGCCAACCGGCCAAATGTTGCAATGCGCTCAGTGTATCGGTAACCCGTAAAACTGGAAAAGGAAGGTCAACGGTCGTGCTTTCATTCACCAGAAAGTAGCGCATCCCGCGATCATGGAGTTCCTTCAGGTAAGCGTGTCCATTGTGTCGTTCACCGTGCAGCGCAATGAACAAAGTGTTTTCCGGTGGATACGGTTTCCGTGAGTCAATGCTGATGTGTTCGATCACCGGGTCATCACCCATATTCGCATAGTGCACACCAAGTGCTGCAGCAATGTCTGAAAGTCGATGACCGTGTGTGGCCATCAGCGCGTTGCGTTATCAGATCTGCGTTCGGCTTCCTCGGTGCGAAGCGCTTTCACGAAACACGTACGGCATAGTGGCTCGTAACTATCCGTTTCACCAAGCACGATCAATTCCTGACTTGCCGTAGTACGATGACTGAAGGTGGCCAACTCCCCGCATCGCATGCAGATCGCATGGACCTTGGTCACGTATTCCGCAGTAGCCATTAATTGAGGCATCGGGCCGAATGGTTTTCCTTGGAAATCCATGTCAAGGCCGGCGGCGATCACGCGCACACCTTGATCCGCCAGTTGCTGGCATACCAACGGCAAACCCGCATCAAAGAACTGTGCTTCATCGATCCCGACCACCTGGATATCTGACGCAAGCAATAGTAGATTGCTGCTGCTTGGCACGGGCGTGCTGCGGATCGTGGTTGCATCATGACTTACAACATCGCTCTCCGCATAGCGTGTGTCCACACTTGGTTTGAAGATCTCTACGCGTTGTTTGGCGAATTCAGCGCGGCGCAACCTGCGGATCAACTCTTCGGTCTTCCCGGAGAACATGCTTCCGCATATCACTTCGATCCAACCCTTACGTTGCGTGTGTATTCCGGTGTGCTCCAAGAACATGGTAGAACATGCAAAGAAGTTCTGAATGGAACGTTGTTTGCAAGGTGCCGCGAAAATAGGGATCTTCGCGAAGGAGCGTACATACATTTCCGGTATATATCTTGGGCACACCGTATGGCAAAGGACAACAAGTACCGTAAGATCAATGAAATCCTCTCGGCCTTGACCGAAAGTGAGCGGCTATTGAGTGCGGGAGCGCTAGGGTTGGAAGGCTTGGAATCCGCGTGCAGCAACGCCCGTGAGCTATTCGAGCGGTTGGTGGTCCTTCGGCACAAGGCCCGCGAAGCGGCACTGAACAACTCGCTTACACAAGCAACAGAGGCGACATTAAGCGTTGAAGTTCCGAAGAAGGATGAAGTCGAAAAACCACTACGGTTGGATACACGTCCCCCGGAAGTTTTTGAACGACAGACCTCGCTGATCGACGCGATCGAAGCCACACAAGCGGAAGAAGTGATCCCGGATAAGGCGAAGGCAACACCGAAGGAAGCGAAGCCTCAAAAGGCAACAAGCGGTTCTACCATCGCTGAAAAGATGGAAAAAGCATCTACGGCCGACCTGTCGAAGATCATCACGTTAAGCCACAAGTTCTGGTTCGTTGCGGAATTGTTCAACGGTGATCGGATCAATTATGAGAAGTCGATCGAAAAGCTCAACGGCTTCGGGGACCTGAAGGTCGCGCAGGCTTTTGTGGCCGACGAGGTTGTTGCGAAGCTCAAGAAACCCGCAGACCCCGAGGCCTTGAGCACATTCGAGGAATTGGTCAAGCGTCGCTACGCCTGATGTTTCTGCGTTGCATTTTACGAATAGTGTTGATCTGTGCGCTACTCAGCACAACCGTTGCACATGCGCAGCCGCGTGCGGAGGTTCTTGCCAACGCCCGCCACGTAGTTGACACGCTTACCGACCCGATCTTCCATGGTAGAGGTTACGTTAAGAACGGTGACCACCTGGCCTCGACTTGGATCGCAGAGGAATATGCGCGGATCGGACTGGGTAAGTTCGATCAAGGGTATCGCCAACCGTTCGAATTCAATGTCAACAGCTTTCCGGATACGGTGAATGTTCGTGTCGATGGTGTTCGGCTGGTTCCTGGGGTGGATTTCATTCTTGACCCAGCAAGCGGAAAAGCAACAGGCAATTTCGACCTGGTCCATTTTACATTGGAAGAACTGAATGACGTAGCACAGAGCGAGCGATTACTTGCGGCGATCACAGATAGAGCGGTATGCCTCCATTTCCCAACAACCAAGAATGCCGATACATTACGCATACGGTCCGAATGGAAAGCCGAGTTGATGCAAGTTTGTCCAGTGATCGTTCCTGTTGAAGGAAAGTTGACGTGGAGTGTAGCGCAGGAAGAACGGGCCTTTCCGTTGATCGAAGTAAAGGCAACCAAGGTCTCACGCAGCACTAAAAGCATTGACCTTGCGATCAAGAATCAATTCCTTCGTGCACACAAAGCGGAGAATGTGCTTGGTACCATAAAAGGCCAGAGCGACGAGTGGATCATCGTCTCGGCGCATTACGATCACCTCGGTGAAATGGGACCGGATGCGCTGTTTCCCGGAGCGAATGACAATGCCAGTGGAATTGCGATGTTACTCGGTTTGGCGGAATGGTTCAGATCAAACCCACCCAAGCATAACCTGTTGTTCATTGCATTCGCAGGCGAAGAGGCCGGACTGATGGGAAGTCAATATTGCGTGAGTGATCCTTGGTTCGATCTTACAAAAGTGAAGTTGATGGTGAACCTTGATATACTTGGTACCGGTGATGACGGGATCATGGTGGTGAACGCAACAGCACAAAAAAAGCATTACGCGAACCTTGTTCGGATCAACAAGAAAAGGAAACTACTTCCGCTAGTGAAAGCACGTGGTCCTTCGTGTAACAGCGATCATTGTCCGTTCGTGCAGCGCGGCGTGCCCGCAGTGTTCTTGTATACGATGGGCGGCATAACAGCCTACCACGATGTCTTTGACAGACCGGAAACATTGCCACTAACGAAATTTCCTGAAGTATATGCACTGCTCAAGGAATTCATAACCCGAACGAAGTGAGCACCGCATCAAAGTCTTCCCTAACATTGGTCCCAACACCCATCGGGAACTTGGATGATATTACCCTGCGCGCGCAGAAAGTATTGGCCGAGGTCGATGCCATCGTCGCGGAGGATACGCGAGTTAGCGGTCGATTGATGCAGCACCTAGGAATAACGAGACCGTTCATCAGTTTTCATACGCACAACGAACACCGCATGGTGGATCAGTTGATCCAACGCATGCGTTCAGGAGAGCGCTTCGCATTGGTGAGTGATGCGGGTACGCCGGGCATTAGCGACCCCGGATTTCTCTTGGTGCGTGCGGCAATTGAAAATGACATCACTGTGGAATGTCTACCCGGAGCAACGGCCTTCGTGCCAGCGTTGGTCAACAGTGGTCTGCCGTGCGACCGGTTCGTGTTCGAGGGATTCCTACCCGTTAAAAAAGGACGCAGGACGCGATTGGAAGAATTGCGATCCGTAACACGCACCATCGTTTTCTATGAAAGCCCACACCGCGTTCTGCGTAGCTTGAAAGATCTGGCAGAAGTCTTAGGCAACGACCGCAGAGCAAGCGTTTCCCGAGAGCTAAGCAAATTGCACGAAGAAACCGTTCGCGGTACCTTGGAGGAACTTATTGTACACTTTACAGCCAAGGAACCGCGCGGAGAATTTGTGATCGTTGTTGAAGGAGGTGCGGTATGATCAGAACGAAATGAAGGCATGGACACTTATAAAGCACGGCGATCCGTCCGGTGCGTTCGAATTGCGAGAACATCCGTCAAAGTCTCTCGGACCGTATGATATCCGGGTCAAAGTTGAAGGCTTCGGATTGAATTTCGCCGACGTTATGGCTGTCAAGGGATTGTATCGCGAAGCACCTCCGTTACCAAGTGTGATCGGGTACGAAGTAGTTGGTCACGTAATAGAATGCGGTTCTGCTGTTCCCCGTGAAATGTTGGATCAACGTATTGTTTCCATGACGCGGTTCGGCGGCTATGCGGAAGAGGTGGTAACGGATCACCGCGCCGCTGCGATCATTCCGGACAGCATGTCGATAGGCGAAGCAGCAGCCATGGCAACACAAGGATGTACGGCCTGGTATGCAGCGCGTATTCTGGCGCCATTGCGTAAAGGAGACCGTGTCTTGGTGCATAGCGCGGCAGGTGGAGTAGGGCAGCTGCTAACACAACTGGCGGTAGACAGTGGCTGCGAAGTATTCGCCGTGGCAAGTGGCGCGGAGAAGCGCACCTACCTACAAAGCCTCGGAGCGCACCATGTCATTGATCGCAGTGTTGGTGACCCTTATGAACAGCTTCGGAAGGCACTTGGAAAGAACCGCCTCGACGTGAGCTTCAATGCCGTTGGCGGTTCATCCTTCAAACAGGATCTGGAGCTATTGGGCAGTGGAAGTAGGTTGGTTTTGTTCGGTGGTGCGGAACGCGGCTCTTTAGGAGGCTTCGGTACCCTTAGGTTCGTATGGCGAATGGGACTAATGCTTCCGATCTTTTTAATGATGAAGAGCAAAAGCATCCTCGGCATCAACATGCTTCGCATAAGCGAGAACAAACCGGAGATAGTCGCTGAATGCCTACGCGCAATGGTTCATGCCCATGCAACGGGTGTGATCCGCCCGCACGTGTACAAAGAGTATGATGCCAATCAACTGGTTGAAGCCCTAACCGCGTTGGAAGGTGGCAAGACCATGGGCAAGGTGGTGCTTCGCTGGTAAAGAAGAAAGGTTTCTAGGCACATAAGCGCTACATACCTTTGCATCAATGCCCGAACCAACGAACCCAGCCCTTCAACCGATACCATTCTCAAAATGGGGTTTGGGGTTGGAGCGGCCATTGATGATAGCTGGGCCGTGCAGCGCAGAAAGCGAAGAGCAGGTATTGGCTGCTGCGCAGGGTATTGTTGAGGGTGGGGTCGCAACCGTTTTCAGAGCCGGTGTCTGGAAGCCACGCACACGGCCCGGTAGTTTTGAAGGTGCTGGAAAACAGGCGCTTCAATGGTTGAAAGTGGTCAAGGAGAAAACGGGTCTGCTCACCATGACGGAGGTGGCTACGGCAGAACATGTAGATGATTGCTTGGCAGCAGGTGTGGATATGCTGTGGATCGGCGCACGTACAACTCCCAATCCGTTCAGCGTGCAGGAGATCGCAGATGCATTGCGTGGAACGGACATTCCGATCTTCGTTAAGAATCCCATCAACCCGGACCTGCATTTATGGATCGGTGCGATGGAACGGTTGCAGCAAGCAGGGATAACCCGTTTCGCAGCTGTACATCGTGGTTTCAATTGGTTCGAGCGTACACCCTATCGCAATAGCCCCATGTGGGAATTTCCCATCCGGCTAAAGGCGGCTTTCCCCGAACTGGAGATCATCTGCGATCCAAGCCATATCGCGGGGGATCGCGCTAAGTTGGCCACCATCGCACAACAGGCCATGGACCTGGGCCTAAGTGGGTTGATGATGGAAGTACACCCTGATCCTGATCATGCACTCAGTGATCCGCAGCAACAGCTTACACCAGCAACTTATAAAGAACTGATCAGCAGTTTGATCATCCGGACCTCGCGGCCTACCGCGCCCATGGAGGACCGGTTGCAGGAATTGCGCGACCTGATCGATCAGTTGGATGAAGAGATCGCCCAGAAACTGGGTACACGCATGGCGATCGCCGAGCGGATCGGTGACCATAAACGTGCACACAAAGTGGCCATTTTGCAACCGGAGCGGTGGGAGAATATCATGGAACGGCAGCTTCGGCTTGCTGCAGACCTTGGCCTAAGTGCCGCGTTCTTAAAGGAATTCATGGATTCCGTACACCGGGAAAGCATCCGTAGACAAAGCGACCCAGAGGGTTCAGCGGTGTACAGCCCCCTCTCAGGAACACCACAATACACAAAGAATGGAAAGGTGCCCGAATGATCAAGTTCATTACCTTGCCAGCGACTTGTGACCCCTCATAAACTCGAAGGAACCTTAACCCTGTTTACATCATGCGTTTGAATTCTACCCTCTGGGTAACCTTGACCCTAGTTGCTGCACCAATACTTGGCCACGGTCAGGTGGCATTCACCAATATGAGCAATTTGCTCAGCAATACCACTGCCAGCGGAGGTTGCATGGGCGTTGTTGATATGAATGGAGATGGCTTGGATGATATCGCCAAGCTTCATAATAGCGATCATTTCTATGTGGATTACCAGAATGCGGATGGCACATTCACATTGGTGGATTATGGTGTTGTCGCGAATGAAGGACAGTGGGGAATGACCCTTGGCGATGTGAATAACGATGGACACAAGGACCTGGTCTGTGGTGGATCATATGATGGCGTACACTTCCTGAGCATCACGGAACCAGGAACCAGTACGTTGTCTGACCTCAACAACGGTTCACTCTTCACTCAATGTGTGAACATGGCCGACATCAATAATGATGGCTTCAACGACTACTTCGCTTGCCACGATGATGGTCCATCGCGCATCTGGATCAATAACCAAAGTGGTTCGTTGATTCAGAACGACTACATGGACAATACCACGAACCCAACTTCCGATATGAGTGGTAACTACGGAAGTGTATGGATCGATTTTGATAATGACAACGACCTTGACCTGTTCATTGCGCATTGCCGTCAAGGTGTGAATAACGTGGAGGACCCACGCCGTTGGGATCGTTTATTCGTGAACGATGGCAACAACAACTACACGGATATGGCAGCGGAATATGGGCTTCAGAACAAGAGCCAAAGTTGGACAGGGGATTTCGGTGATATCGATAATGACGGTGACCTGGATCAAGTGTTGACCACCCACGATGGAACCATTGAATTGTTCGAGAATGATGGAACGGGGCACTTCACGGACGCTACATCAGGTTGCGGAATGGAGGTTTCCGGATTCTTCCTACAGAGCAAATTCGTTGACCTGGATAACGATGGTTACGTGGATGTGTTGATAGCCGGCGGCTCTGGTAGTGCGTATGTTTTCATGAACAATGGTAATAAAACGTTTTCTGCGATCACGAACCCGTTCCCTGCGAACAAGACCATGCACAGCTTCGCAACAGGTGACGTTAACAATGACGGTTTCCAGGATGTATTCGCGAACTATGGCGATGGATACATTGGAACCGATCCCAACAACCCGGATCGTTTGTGGATGAACAACACCAACGATAACCATTGGTTCACGGTGCGATTGCAGGGTGTTGAAAGTAATCGTGATGCGATCGGTGCACGCGTTACGATCGAAGGTCCATGGGGCACACAGATCAGAGAAGTGCGCGCTGGAGAGAGCTATGGTATTGTTACCAGCTTCGCCTGCAATTTCGGTCTTGGTAGTGCTACCGTGATCCCGACCATGACCATCAACTGGCCAAGTGGTCTTGTTGAAACGTTCACGGATATTGCCTCAGACCAGACCTTGGTGGTGATCGAAGATGAATGCATCAGTCCGTCCGTTGCAATTACAACATCAGGAGAACCTATCATTTGCGGAAATGGTGATTCAGTAACACTTACTGCTGATGCAGGGTTCAATTATACATGGAGCAATGCAGAGACCAGCCAAAGCATTACCGTCACCGAAGCAGGTAGCTACATGGTAACGGTGGATGACGGGACCGGATGTACAGGTTCAGCAAGCATTTTCGTTCAACAGAGTCCGGATGAAACCCCAAGCGTTGCAGTAGTTGGAGAAACGGAATTCTGCGAAGGTGGATCGGTCGAGTTGACCTCATCCAGTGCATCGGGTTACACGTGGACCGGTGGTGCCACCACACAGAGCATCTCGGTAACGTCAGCTGGTTCCTACACGGTTACGATCGATGGCACATGCGGGGCGTTCACTAGTGATGCGATCAGCGTTTCGGTCCTTGACACACCCGATGCGCCAAGCGGAACAGGAGCTTCTATTGCAATTGGAAATTCTGCACAGATCTCTGCTGTTGGTGACAACATCACGTGGTATGATCAGGCCGTAGGCGGTACCGTTATCGGAACAGGCAACACCTATACTACGCCAACATTGAACACTACGACTTCTTATTGGGTATCGTCAAGCGCACAATACGGTGGCGGACAAGCATTCGGAGGCAGAACGGATAATAGTGCTACAGGTGCGTACCATACCAATGCTGACAATTACCAAGTGTTCAGTGCATTCGAGGACTTCACCATCGTTTCGGTGAAGGTGTACGCAAATGGTGCAGGTAACCGGACCATTGCATTGACGAACTATAACACGGGAGCGACCATAGCTACGGGTTCATTCAGCGTTCCGGATGGTGAGAGCCGCGTGGATATCAATTTCGATGTTCCTGCTGGCGGTCCTTATGGTTTGCGTGTTGTTGGTGGTGACCCACAACTATGGCGCGATGCGTTGGGAAGCAATCCTGCTTATCCGTATGCGTTGGGAACTGTTGGCGAGATCACAAGCAGCAGTGTCGGTGGCGCGAATGCGACCGAGTACTATTACTTCTTCTATGATTGGGAGGTAAGCAGTGAAGGTGTTGCATGCGAAGGCCCATTGACGGAGGTGGTTGTATTCGTTGGCACTGTTGGTGTTGATGAGAACAATTCGGATGGTCTGATCCAAGTTTTCCCGAACCCGGCGCACGATAACGTTACGGTTTCATTCGGTGATGTGAAAGGCAAGGTCTCGGTTGAATTGATGGATGTGACCGGACGCTTGATCCAAAGCACCAATGTTGATGCAGATGTACAACAAGGTGGTAGGTTGGACCTCGATCTTCAGGAGCTTTCACGCGGTGAATATTTGATCCGTGTGCAACACGCAGAGGGTACCAGCGTGCATCATATCGTACTGCAGTAATTGTTCGAGCCAAGAGTTTAGAAGCTCCCGACCTGAATTCAGGTCGGGAGCTTTTTCTATTCAGGGTCGGTGTTGGTTCAGTGACCGAATGAGAAGAACGGACAACTGTGATCGTCGCAGTAACTTGGTCGCATGGGAGCAGAGAATATCCACAAGCATATCGTTGTGATCGGTGCAGGAGCGATAGGCAGTGCGTTGTTGCCGATGCTCGGAACGCTTGCTTTGGATCAATGTTCCATTATTGATGGCGATACTGTAGAACGCTCGAACCTTAAGCGCCAGCTGCTCTACAGTCCAGTTGATGTTGATCGCCTGAAAGCTGAAGTAGCCGCAGAGCGGATGCGAGATTCAGCTCGGGAAATGAATATCGTTCCTGTTCCACATTTCATCGGTGCGGCCAATGCGGTAGAACTGCTGCGAGATGCTACCATCGTTGCGGATTGTACGGATGATCTTCATGCGCGTATGCTGATCGATCGGTATTGTGGGGAAAACCTGATCCCGTTGGTAAGCGGATCCGTCTTCGCGGAACAGTTCCAGGTCCTTACGCTGCATGTGCCTCGGGAGCCAGGCAAAAGTGGTTACGGGCTACGCGATTATTATCCGGGAAAGATCGGAATGGATCAGGACGGTTGCGATATGCGGAACGTACCGGTAATGGTGCCGAACATGGCAGCAGCACTAATGGCATACCGCATTTCGGATCTTATCAATGGTGGGAATGGTGGCGCGGATCGCATGGATGTTTGCGACCTCAAGCACGGTCGGTGGATGCGCATAGCACCCCCACGACCACCAGGTGATACGGAGTTCATTGCAATCGAGCAACAACGCGGATCACGCGGATGAACACAGTTCTTGTACTTTGTGTGCTGGCCGTGATCGGGTTTTTCTATGCGTCAGTGGGTCACGGCGGTGCAAGCGGTTATTTGGCCGTTATGGCGTTGCTCGGTTATTCACAGGATGTCATGCGGCCATCCGCATTGATCATGAACCTGTTCGTAAGCGCCATATCCTTCACGCAGTTTGCGCGCGGAGGTCATTTTCGGTGGAAACTCTTTTGGCCGTTCGCCGTAACGTCCGTTCCTTTTGCATTCTTGGGCGCAGGGATCAGTGTCGATCCATTGGTTTACAAACGGATCCTTGCAGTGTGTTTGTTGTTCGCAGTGGCAAGGCTCGTTGGGCTTTTCGGAACACCACCGTCAATCAGCAAAGCCGTGAACATTCCAGTGGCATTGATCACAGGTGCAGTATTGGGTCTGGTTTCCGGAGTGATCGGCATCGGTGGTGGAATCCTGCTGAGCCCACTGATCATCCTTTTAGGATGGGCGAATGCAAAAGAGACGGCGGCGGTAAGCGCGTTGTTCATTTTCGTGAATAGCGCAAGTGGCGTTCTTCGGATCTCAATGGATGGAATTGAGTTAGGAACTGAAGTGATCGGCTGGGTGCTGGCCGCATTGGTCGGTGGATTGGCCGGTGGTTATTTTGGTGCACAGCGATTGAACGAACCGCGACTTCGCCAACTCCTCGGTATCGTTCTGTTCTTTGCATCCATTAAATTGTTCTGGTCATGATATCAGTAACAGAAGCAAAAGCATTGATGATGGCGGCGGTACCGGAACCAATGGTGATCGACCTTCCGATCGCTGACGCATCCGGTTATTTTTCAGGAGAAGATATCCGTGCACCATACGATCATCCGCTGTTCGATTGCAGTGCTGTGGATGGTTATGCGTTCCGCTTCCAGGATCTAAGGAGTGCGATGCACGTTCGTGATGAAGTACAAGCCGGTGGCACATTGGAGAAGGGTGTTGGTCCAACCCAGTGCGTGCGGATATTCACGGGTGCCGAGGTGCCAAAAGGAGCCGATACCGTGGTAATGCAGGAGCATTGTACACGTGAAGGAGAAACGATCACTGTTGATGACACACGCTTAGTGCAAGGCGGGAACATCCGCAAGAAAGGAGAGCAGATCAAAGCGGGAGGAATAGTGGTCGAAAAGGGAACATTCCTGAATGCATCCGCAATGGGCTTGTTGGCATCCGTTGGAGTTGTCTCCATTCCTGTAGGTCGGGTTCCTGAGGTAGCGATCATTCGAACGGGTGGTGAATTCACCGAGCCAGGAAGTACGCCAGCACCCGGAAGAATTTTCAGCAGCAATGACCTCATGATGTCCGTTGCATTGAAAGAAATTGGCATCAGCCAAGAAAATGAAGTTTTTACAGCACGCGATAGTATGGATGAGTTGCGCATGTCATTCGAACATGCGTTGAATGTTTCTGATGTCGTGCTCTGTACAGGCGGTGTTTCGGTCGGTGATCATGACCTGGTGTTACCGGTTCTTGAGCAAATGGGTGCAGAGATCGTCTTTCATCGCGTAGCCCAAAAACCGGGTAAACCGATGTTATTCGCCAAGATCAATGGCAAGTTCGTTTTCGGGCTACCTGGAAATCCCCGTGCGGTCATGGTCTTGTTCTGGGTATATGTTGTGCCTTTTTTACGAGCGATGCAAGGCGCTAATGATCCAGGTCCGCGGATCGACCTATTGCGATTGCGTGATCCATTGGTCATAAAAGGAGATCGTGCGGAATTCCGTGCAGCGATGGTCCGCGATGGCCATGTGGAGCTTCTGCGTGACGACGGTTCACACATGCTTCAGAGTTTGGTACATGCCGATGTGCTGGCCTACGTTCCGGAGAGCACAAGATCGTATGGTAAGGATGATCCTATCGAAGTACATTGGTTGCCGAAATGAGCGATCGAGGTTGGACAGGCGTGGTTCTTGCCGGTGGTAAAAGCAGCCGGATGGGGAAGGACAAGGCGATGATCGAGATCGATGGTGTAACGTTGTTGCGGATCGGTATCGAACGGTTACGGCCGTTGGCGCGCGAAGTGATCGTGATCGGTGATCCAGAAAAATATGCACAGCATTGGTCACATGTCGTAGCAGACGATTCTGCTGGTGATGGGCCGCTCAGAGGTATTACAACAGCTTTGAAGCACGCGCGGTACGTGAAACTACTGGTCACTGCTTGCGACATGCCATCCATCAATGATCGTTTGCTCATGCAGTTGAAGAATGCATTGGACAACGGTGGCGATGCCGTTATACCTCGACATGCGGGAGGAGCTGAACCGATGGCGGCAGCCTATCACAAGCGATGTCTCGAATCATTCGAGAATTGCTTGAACAAAGGGACCTATAAGTTGAGCGATGCACTGGTAACGGTGGATACTCGTTTCATGGACATCGTACCGGGAAAATATGGATGGCCCAAGGAAATATTTCGCAACATCAATTCACCGAGCGATCTTTGAACCATGGTAGTAATGTTGTTCGGGATGATAGCGGAACGTGCGGAAGTAGGAACACTTGAACTGAATGCAACGAACATGGAAGAGCTTCGTGATCAACTGGCATTGCACATCGATGGGTTGAACGACCTGAGCTATAGCATTGCGGTCGATCGTTCCATCGTGCACGGTGAAATACATCTTACGGGTAAGGAAGAGATCGCTGTACTGCCACCATTTGCTGGAGGATGATGGAGAAGAGCACACATCGGATCCGCGATATATTTGTTGAAGGCGCTATCGCTCCGGGCTTCATCGCAGAAAGCATATCAAAGCATGCAACGCGCTTGGACATTGGCGCGCACGAGATCTTTCTTGGGCAGATCCGTGCTGATGTGAGTGCGGATGCTGGATCGAATAAGGTCACAGCGATCGAGTATACCGCATACAAGGATATGGCATTGGAACGCATGATCACGATACGCGAAGAGGCATTCAAGCAGTGGCCTGCAGTTACTTGTTTGCACGTGCACCATAGTTTGGGAATGATCCCCGCGGGTCAATTGTGTTTCATGGTCTTTGCCAGCGCAGCTCATCGCCAACAGGCGCGTGAAGCGGTCGCGTTCGTTGTCGATGCAGTGAAGAAGGACCTTCCGATATTCGGTCGCGAACTGTTCGATGATGATACGCATAAGTGGAAAATGAATCGCGAATGATCGACATTACGCATAAGTCTACAACGCTAAGAGAGGCCATTGCGCAAGCCACGGTCACCGTAAGTTCCACAACGACGATCGATGTCGTACGGGCGAAGAAGGTTCCGAAGGGAGATGTGTTGGAAGCCGCGAGAATAGCCGCTTTGTTCGGTGTAAAGCGCACGTCGGATATGATCCCCGATTGCCATCCGTTACCTGTTGAACACACAGAGGTCAATTTTGAGATCACGGAAAGTTCCATCATCATAAACGTGAAAGTGCGCACCATATACCGCACCGGGGTAGAAGTAGAAGCCATGCATGGCGCAAGCATAGCCGCGCTTACGATCTATGACATGCTGAAACCCATCGACAAGGGGATCACCATTGATCGGATCCGGTTAGTGGAGAAGAAAGGCGGAAAAAGCGATTGGAAAGACGATTTTAGCACACCTCCGAAAGCAGCGGTGCTCGTCTGTTCGGACCAAGTTTCTGCGGGCAAGAAGAAGGACACTGCGGGAGCCAAGATCAAAGAACGGTTGGAGCAATTGAACCTGAATGTTGTTGAGGTAGCAACGGTTCCGGATGATGCTGGTCTGATCAAGGAGCAGGTTCAACAATGGTCAAAGTTGGGTGTGGACCTGATCCTCACTACAGGTGGGACAGGGCTTTCTCCAAGGGATAACACTCCGGACGCGGTAGCATCGATCCTGGATCGAGAGATACCAGGCATCATGGAAACCGCAAGAGCCTATGGTCAGGACCGTATGCCATTGGCGATCATGTCGCGAGGTATCGCCGGAATGATCGGTCGCACATTGGTGATCACGTTACCCGGTTCAACACGCGGTGCGCAAGAGACCATGGACGCCTTGTTCCCCTTTGTTCTGCACGTGCTTAAAGTGCAAGAACACACATACCGGCACGGGCAGTAAGAAAGGCGTTACCCTCCGATGCTCACCATCGGCCTGATGCTCAGGTCGTGCAATACCTCAGCTTCAGTGTCCACCTTGAAAGGGGGTAACCCACCAAGCATTTTATGCTTCGCCAGTACATTGGATTCGATCAATGGACCAAGCTCTTCTCCACTGCGCAAGGCTTTCAGCAGATCGGTCTCTTCACGTGAGAAAAGACAATTGCGCATTTTTCCTTCCGCAGTTATGCGCAACCGATCACACGTGCCACAGAATGGTTCCGTTACGGTGCTGATCACAGCGAATGTTCCTGGCCAACCGTGCACTCTGTACGCCTTCGCCGTGCTATGAGGGTCATCATTCAATTTCTCATAGGGATGGGAAATACCAATGCGTTCCAGCATTTCAGCGTAGGTGAACACACGCTCACGGCCCCAGTGGTTTCCCGCAAAAGGCATGAACTCAATGAAACGGACATGCACATCATGATCACGAGTCAATTCCACAAAGCGTACCAATTCGTCTTCATTGACACCACGCATGACCACCATGTTCACTTTCACGCGAAGACCTTTTTGAAGTGCCGCTTGGATATTGTTCCAAACTTGCTGGAACCCATCACGGCGCGTTATCTGTTTGAAACGATCCACATCGAACGTATCCAAACTGATGTTGATGCTCTTCAACCCTGCGTCAATAAGTCCATCCAAATGACGATGCAGCGTAAGCGCATTCGTGGTAAGCCCCAATTGGACAGGGAGTGCCGCAAGATCCCGGACGATATCAACGGCATCCGGTCTCACAAGTGGTTCACCACCTGTGATCCGGATCTTGGTAATACCGAACTCTTCTACGAATAAGCGAGCGATCGTGCCGATCTCATCCCGGGTCATAAGCTCCTTGCGCTTGAGGAATACCTGGTCTTCGGGCATGCAATACGTGCAGCGTAGATCACACTTATCCACGATGCTCAATCGCAGGCTTCTGTGCTCGCGATCATGGGTATCGATCAGTGGTTTCGTGCGGCGTGGCATGTTACAAAGGAACGAAGGATAACATTGATGCCGTATCCCTTGCTGGACGGGGAAAATAGTAATTGGTCGGTGCTGTAACCATTTCAGTGAGGACAGCGTAAAACCTTTACCGTTCAAGCGAATCTATCCAAACCTGACCTAAGAGAGCCAACGGTTAAACCACATCCAAATGAAACAGATCAAAACCCGTAAAAGGTCTGCGACGTTCACGCTCTCCCTCCTTGTCGCCGCCATTCCAACGTTATTAACTGCACAAGCTGGTGAGCTTATCACCTCCTATGCAAACGGCCCTGGTGCCAATAGTCGAATTTCATGTTCTGCCGTTCAAAGCGACGGTAAGATCGTGATCGGCGGCACATTCACAGGGTTCGCTGGCACATCCCGTAAGCGCATAGCGCGCTTGACAACTAGTGGACTTTTGGATACCTCATTCGACCCAGGAAATGGAGCGTCCAGTACGGTCAATGCGATCGCTCTACAGTCTGATGGTAAGGTCATCATCGGAGGGCAGTTCTCGAGTTACGACGGTGTGCTCCAAAGAAGTATTGCGCGATTGAATTCCGACGGATCACTGGATGCGACGTTCATTTCAGGTGCTGGGTTCAATGGGATCGTAACTGCCGTCGATGTATTGCCTTCGGGCAAGATCATGGTCGGAGGATGGTTCACGTCATACAATGGCGTACCACGCTCAAGGATCGCACGATTGAATTCGAACGGAACATTGGACCTCACTTTCGATCCAGGTGCTGGGCCGGATGCTGCGGTGCTGTGTATGAAAGTGGCTGCAGACGATAAAGTGTATATCGGAGGTTCGTTCGCCACGATCTCCGGTGCGTCACGAAATGGGGTAGCACGTTTGTTGGACAATGGAGCCAATGATCCAACATTCAGTATCGGCACAGGTCTTAATTCTCCGAGTTACGCTCTCGCCATCCAACCGGATGGAAAGTTGCTCATCGGTGGTCCGTTCACGGATTTCAACGGAGCAAGCCGTCCTAGAGTAGCTCGTATTCTTGAGACAGGCGAGGTGGATCTTACATTCAAGCCTGTTGCAGGGTTCAACAGTTGGGTGTATTCCTTGGATACACAACCGGGTGGAAAAGTTCTATGTGGCGGAGATTTTACGACCTACAACGGTGTTAGCGCGAACCGTATCGCACTGTTGAATAGTGACGGTTCAAAGGACATTGATTTTCTAACCGGCACCGGTTTCAATAACTGGGTGTACGACACACAATTCCTACCAGAGGGGGACATCGTGGCCTTAGGTGGATTCAGCAGTTACAACGGAACCTCACGGGGAATGGTAGCAAAACTAAGATCGGGTTGTACGGAAGAACTGAAGTTGACCTTCGGGACGGATGGGAATGGATCTCAGACATCATGGCAATTGATCGCAGATGGGTTTACGTATCCGGTGTGTCAAGGAAATGGTTTGGCGGACAATTCCACTGTCCAGACCGGCTGTTGTGTTCCACCGGGTTCATATAAGCTGAAGGTGTTCGATAGTGCTGGTGATGGCATCACGAATGGAGGCTACGTACTTACCGATCGTAACGGAAAACGGATCATCGACAACCGCAACAACTTCACCACCGGGTCTGTGAGTGCGATCATTGGTGAGCAGGTTTTTTCAACCACGATCGGCACGGATGATTTCCTCTTCTTGCTGAAGGACAAGATGGATTGGACACCGTCCGGAGAGTATCTCGTTTGCAATGCGAATCCATTGGTTTCAGCGCAGTATGGCATTTCCAACAGCACTAGTGGCTATGAATATTGGTTCTATGATCCAAATGGCAGCTACTCGTTCCGTCGTTTTTTGAGCCATGCGAACAATGACCTGTACGGCAATGCAGAACTGCGTGCTTGCCATCTGCGTGTGAACAATTGGAGTGCCGCCAACCACATTCCAAGTGGCGTGATGATGAACGTAAGGGTTCGTGGTCATGTAGCGGGCGTTGCTCAACCGTGGGGACCTGCATGTCGGTTCAAGATCGATCCGGCCGCAGCGGATTGTCCTTCCACGAAGTTGGTCTGGGATCCCACGAGCGTCCATTTTTCATGTGGCGTTACGCGATCGTTGGCTCAACGTGTTATCGCACAGCCGTTGCGCGGCGCGAACAAGTACAAGTTCAGGTTCGTGAACGAAGCAGATAGCTATGTCCGTGAATCGGTCTCGAACAACTACATCCGCACATTGAATTTGGGAGCTCCGGCTCTTGTCCCAGGTCGCACCTATCAGGTCAGTGTCGCAGCAAGCTACGATAATGGGGTTACCTATTGCCCATACGGCGAAGCATGCGATGTTACCATTGCCGGATCCATGATGGCACCTCCGCCAGGGAACCCGGTACATGTTATGATCGGATCCGAACAAGCTATGGCGATGACGCTATGGCCGAATCCGACGACTGGTTCATCGATCAACTTGAGCATGGATCTACAGACCGGGTTGGACGCACCGTTGATGATCCGTGTTATGGACGCAAGTGGTCGCATCGTACATCAGGAACAGAAAGCAGTGCAAGGAACGATCTACTATTCCACGATGGATTTCAAAGAACAACTGTCTTATGGAACGTATTTCATTGAAGCGAGCTCCGGAGAGTATCGGACCACGCAGCGCTTCATGGTCGCCTACTAAGGACTGATCGATCATCAACGCACCGCCAGTTCCGATAACCCGGTTCTGGCGGTGTTTTCTTTTGGTGCCACTGGAACCGTAATTTGGCGCTATGGAACGCGAACGATGCCCGTGGTGTTTGAAGGATCACATCTATAAAGATTACCATGACAAGGTCTGGGGTCGCCCGGAACATGATGATGCGAAGCTCTTCGAGAAGCTTTGCTTGGATGGAGCCCAAGCTGGACTGAGCTGGTACACGATCCTCGTCCGCACGGAAAGCTATCGCAAAGCATTCGATTGTTGGGATGCGGAGAAGATCGCGCGTTACGATGAGAAGAAGATCATGCACTTGATGAAGGATCCGGGTATTATCCGGAACCGGCTCAAGATCCAAGGTGCTGTCAAGAATGCAAAGGCCTACTTACGGATCAAAGAAAACGGCTCGTTCAGTGATCACTTGTGGAAGTATGTGGATCACACTCCGCAGGTCAACCAGTGGACATCAATGGATCAGGTTCCGGCCACGTCGTCGATCAGTGACGCACTGAGCAAGGATCTGAAAAAGGCCGGATTCAGTTTTGTTGGCTCTACCATTGTATATGCGTTCATGCAAGCCGTGGGCATGGTCGATGATCATCTTGTGACATGCTGGCGCAGGAACGAAAGGAATTAGGGAGTTGGTCCATCTGAATACGGAATGTCCATGTTGAAGAATGCGATCCGGCGAACGTTGAGGCGTTTACTTCCTGTTATAGGAATACGTGGTCGACATACCATCGCGGACAGCATCGGGAAATGGGCAGCTCCAGTCCCGCCGATCGAAATGATATCGGTCAATGAGGTCACGGTAGAGATCGATCATCGATTATCAACATGCCGACACATGTATTACGGCATTTACGAAGAACCGTTCTTGAACTTTTTGCGTCGCACATTGGTTCCCGGTGATGTCTTCTTCGATCTCGGCGCGAACATCGGTTACATTACAGCTGTTGTGAGCGGTCTGGTGAAAGCCACGGGACGCGTAGTTTCGTTCGAGCCCTCGCGTATTTGTTACGACCAGATCATGCGGAACAATCCGGAATTACCAACAAATGTTCAACTCAGGAATGCTGCTATCATGCATGAAAGTGGATCATTTCCCTTCATGGATACGCCGCGCGTGATCTCAAGCGGATTCAGTGTGCTGTTCCATGAACGTACCGCGACTACCAACGACCATGTCTACGAAGTGGAGACCACTAGCCTTGATGATGCTGCGAGTCAAATGGGCATCGATCGGATCGCATGCATCAAGATCGATATTGAGGGAGCCGAACACATTGCGATACAAGGTGCCGGGAAATTGCTTTCAGCGCAACGCGTTGATCACCTTTTGGTTGAAACAACGAACATCGTTGAACAAAGTCGCGCAGAGAACAAACACATCGTTGATCTGCTTGTTGGGCACGGGTATGAGCCGTTCCTGCCAGATCGAAAAGGAAGGTTGCATCCTTTCGTGATCGACCTCACCAGTACATTCAGGCACGACATTGTTTGGCGAAGACAAGGTCTTGTGGCTATGAGGAATTGATCGCATGAAGACTTCCGTACATACTGTTCAACTGTTGCGCACCGAAGGAAGCAATGCAACACCGGTGACGGACCTTGTCGTAGTGGAAGAGCCGTTGGAGATCCGTTTGGGCCATGGTCCGGAACACGACCGTTCGGAATTCCGGTTAAGTGTTACCATGCGCACACCGGGACACGATGAAGAGCTTGCACTTGGTTTTCTGTTGACTGAAGGGCTGATCGAGCGTGCCAGCGAAGTGATCCGTGTGGTCGAGTGTCAGAATGTGAAAAAAGAAGAGAAAGGCAATGTAGTGCGGGTGGAACTGCATCCGGATGTTGATCTGGATCCCAAGAAATGGCAGCGGAATTTTTACACCACGAGCAGTTGTGGAGTATGCGGAAAGAGCAGTATCGATAGCGTTTTCGCGAATTGTCGGACCCCATTGGTTCCTGTCGAAGAGCCTAGTGCGGAACTAATAGTTCAATTACCGATCACCATGCAGAAGGCGCAGGTCGCATTCAAGCACACGGGCGGTATCCATGCAGCGGCGCTGTTCAATACCGAAGGTGAGTTGCTCTTGCTCCATGAAGATGTTGGTCGCCACAATGCCGTTGATAAGATCGCGGGTGCAATGACCAATGCAATGATCACCGGGGAAAAGAAGATGTTGCTTGTGAGCGGCCGTGCAGGATTCGAGCTTGTTCAGAAATGCGTGATGATGGCTATTCCCGTAATGGTCTCTGTAGGCGCACCAAGTTCGCTCTCCGTTTCACTTGCTGAAAAAAGTGGCCTGCGTTTGATCGGGTTCCTGCGGGGTGATCGGTACAATACCTACGCGCCGATCGTTTGAAAATTACGCGGGCTGGAACAACCAAGCCTTCACTTGCGATGCATCCGCAGCTTGCCAGAAATAACAGAACTGGTCTTTACGGGAGCGCAATTGCGCATAGATGCTATCGAACTGATCGGTTGGATAGTACAAGAGGATCCGTTCAAGATCTTCCACCAATTGAGGTTTGGGGACTTGGGTGCCATGATCGTAGAAATGAAAATGTACCCAACGCACATGGGAGGACTTCGAAGCTGGTTTTGCAGAACAAATGAGTTCCGATGGTGTCGCGTTCCTATCGATCCGGTTCCGCAACTTCAACAATTTCGCGACCTGCAATGTACCAGGAACGTATGCCGACATTTTCTTTTTGGAACGCGCTAAAGTGTCGAGAACGACCATGGCATGCTCTTGGTCCTGCGTTAACAAAGTGGATGAGGTGGTCGGTCCCATTCCATAAAACTAGGTTCGCAATTAACGTTTGCAACAAACCTCTTGAAATTTAATACGCACTTAACATGGATCTAACAACGGGCCTGTGCAGATATCAAGCCGTGCACCTTGGTTCAATTGTAAATTATGTACATATGGTATCGAAAAATGATATTAACGCTTCTTCGCAGCCCGTAACAAACTCACCCCGTTCTCATCCGTAGTTAGCACCTCGCTCATGTGATCGAAGAAGGGGCGGATCGTTCTGTAGATGGCATCCATGCGTTCAACAAGATCGGGTGCTAGAACTTCTTTGTTGGTGAGCGGGCGCCGGAACAGGAATTGCTTCATGCGCAACAGGTCGATGCCTGGATGTTCCTGTGCATAACCCTTCGGTGCGGTCTTTACGCTGTCACCCAAGATGTCCCCGAACGTATCGCGAAGTTTTTTGGTCTTCAATAATTTTCGCCATGCATTCAAGTCCTGATCGATATCGATCCGGATACGTTTCAGGTCGGCTGGCTCCGGCGCGAAAAAACCGCAAGCAATGAATGATGCACCCGGTTTCAGGCGGAAGTAATACCCACCACGTAGGGCGGGTTTAGCACGACCAATGCTACCGCCGAACCAGGTCTTGTACGGGGGTTTGTCCTTGTGGAAACGGGTGTCGTTGTAAATGCGGTAAAGGCATTTCTTGCCGTCCTCAGTAGCAATACGATCGTGCTTGCGTAACCGTTCGATCAATGCATCAGCCACGGAGATCACATTCGTTCGCGCAGTCTCGTACTTGTCTTTGTGTTCCAGGAACCAATCACGGTCATTGTTTTTCTCGAGATCACGCAAGAAGTTGAAGGAAGCAGGAGCGATGTGGGGGAGTTTATCAGGCATTGTAGGAGGGTTCAGATCGGTTACAATTTACAGGATCCGCGCTAAGGCGTGTGGATGTGTCATGGTATTATCGCATTTGAAGGTAATTTTCCGACTGATCCAGAACATCCAACGGACATGCAGACCCAACGTAAACTCATACTCTACATCGCAACAAGCCTTGATGGATACATCGCCAATGAGAACGACGATCTCGCATTCTTGGACCGTGTAGCTGAGGAAGGAGAGGACTACGGTTATGCAGCATTCACTGAAACAGTGGATACCGTGATCATGGGCCGCAGGACCTATGACAAGGTGGTGGCGATGGGCGTCCCCGATCCGCATCCGGAACGAACACTGTATGTGATCACACGTACCGCACGCACATCAGTGAACAACATCCATTTTCATACCGGCGATGTGACGGAGCTAGTGCGCAAACTGAAAGCCGAACTTGGAAAGGACATCTACTGCGATGGTGGCGCCGCACTCGTGGACACCTTGATCAAGAACGACCTCATTGACAGCTATTGCATTTCCGTAGTGCCGATCCTACTTGGAGGTGGTGTGCGCCTATTCCGCGATGGGCGACAAGAGCATCCTTTGCGCTTGATCGAAAGTCGTGCCTTTCCCAAAGGGTTGGTGCAGAATTGGTATGAGCGGGTTCGTTGAGTGTTACATCAATATGGCAACGCGATCAGGGATTTCTACGCGCCCTCTTCCGTATCACCTCCTTTCTTCATCATCGCAAAACCAATAGCGGTTACGATCCCTATCCCAAACTGATCCATAGGCTCAGGTTGGCTGTGCCCACGCCAATGGCCGTGCCGATGGCGACCCCCATGCCCTTGCCCAGAACCTTCCTATATTTATTCAAAGGGTGTATCTTAGGCAATTGTCGATCAACTCTATGATCGATATGTTTTTAAGGTCTTCAATAAAGTGAACATGAAGAACATCACACTCCTCCTTCTTGTCTCATCGGCACTATCATCTTTCGGGCAATGGACTTCCCTTTCGAGCCCTACATCCGATCAATTGGTTGCAGCATTCTTCACAAGCCCTGATACAGGCTCTGTTGGAGGTAATGACGGGCAGATCTATAGAACCACGGATGGAGGGAGCACATGGACGCCGCAGTCCAGCGGTACCACACAGCATATTTTCGCCATGCATTTCACGGATGCTAACACAGGATACGCTTGCACAGGTGCCGGCACAAGCAGCATTCTCGGCACGGCAGACGGAGGGCAAACATGGAACGTACTGACCACAAACCCGGCCCAGTACCTGATCGACATCTATTTTGTGAATGCGAATGTTGGATTCTGCGTGGGCTATAGTGGCACCATCCTGAAGACCACTGACGGAGGGGTGAATTGGGTCCCTCAAAGTAGCGGTACAGGGCAAAACCTGCGTGCCGTACGATTCATTGATGAGCAGGTGGGGTTGGTGGCTGCAGAATACAACATCATCCTACGCACTACGGACGGTGGCGCGACTTGGAATTCTTATAGCAGCAGCACTTCGTTGATCCTGCTGGCTCTTTCTTTTGTCGACGCCAGTACTGCATATGCTGTAGGAGGAACCGGGATCATTGTCAAAACCGATGATGGAGGACTAACATGGAATACACAACCCACTGGCAGATCTGAATTCTATCAATCCGTGCACTTCATTGATCCACTTATCGGTTATGCAGTTGGGGGAGATGTGATATCCAGTACGGTCGATGGTGGGTTGAATTGGACCTCACAGAACCTTGGTACGTTCAACAATTCGAACGGCTATGGATGGTACGCGATCACCTTTGTCGATGGCATTGGATATGTGGCGGGATACGAGGGCATGATCATGAAGAATGGTGGAAATGTGAGCATTGGGAACTCAGCGTCCATATCGGACCGGATCAAGGTCTATCCGAATCCTAGCCAAGGCGCATTTGCTTTGGATATGGGTGACATTCAGTACAAGCAGATCGAGATCCATGATCTGCAAGGAAAATTGATCATGTCACTTTCTGGGGAACAGGTTAGACACTTCGATCTTGATGTCGAACCTGGGTCATATGTCTTGTCGGTTCAGGTTGATGGGAAGGTAGGTCTGATCCAATTGGTGATCCAGTGAGTGAGATCCGCGCCAGCCGGGTCAGATCGGTCGATATGAATGAGTGAAAACAGAAAAGGGCCTTCTGCAAATGCAGAAGGACCTTTTCAACGTGTTCAATGATCGGAGATCACGGCATCAGTACCGTGTCGATCACATGCACAACGCCGTTGCTTCCTTTCAGATCCACTGAGGTCACCATCGCTTTTCCACCTTTGGCATCCATTAGCATTACGTTATCACCATCCATCATGGCGGTAAGCTTTTCACCATTCACCGTTGTTACAACAGCTTTTCCTTTTCCGGCCTTGATCGCGGCAACAACCGCTGCTGCATCCATATTACCCGCTACTACATGGTAGGTAAGGATACCGGTCAATTGGTCTTTGCTCTTCGGCTCAAGAAGGCTTTCCACTGTTCCTTTGGGAAGTTTAGCGAATGCGTCATTGGTCGGCGCGAATACAGTGAACGGCCCTTCGCCTTTCAAGGTTCCTACCAGGTCGGCTGCCTTAACTGCTGCCACGAGGGTGGTGTGCGCATCTGAACCGATCGCAATATCCACCACGTCTTTTTGTCCGAAGGAGGCTGAGCTTAGCAATACCAAGCTTGCAGCCATGATCATACTTTTCATGAGTTCTTGTTTTTGTGAAGTTGTGTCTATGGAACATCCAACAGGCCTGATTGTTCAACTCGAACGAAAAAATGTTCAACAAAAGTGAATCTGTGATACGACCAATTGGCTATCTGGTGTGTTCATACCAAGCAAGCAAAGCACGTTTGATGCTACCGATCTGGCGGATGGAGGTCTCGTAAGTAGGCTGGACCCTATGGAATGGGATAACGTATGCGTCCTTATGCTCTTGGAACTGATCGAGTACTTGTACTCATTGGACGTTCCGTTAATAGATTAGTTTCACGCCGTGGAAGCGCTGGCAACATTCGAAGTACTCATTGACGGAAAGCGGGGCAATACTGACCTGAAGCCGACGGAATTCGACATTCGCGAACTGCGCGGATTATTGGATGAAGTGGAGGTACTCCTGTTCCCGAATGATCGTCGCGAACGGCCAGTGATCAGCTACGAAGTGGCAGGAGGATCGGTGCGTAATTTGTTCCGGACCGGAGTACAATCCATTGCCAGTTTAGGCGCAGTGATCGGCCTTGTAAACACACAGCGGACGCTCGACATTCTTGAGCCGCGCACGGCCAAAGCTTTTGAGACCATACAGCAATGGGCGATCGAAAAGGACTATGTGTTCACGCTGACCACATCCACCGATCCCGTCGTTGAGCTCAGGGTTGATCGTTCCACAGCCTATTTCCGAACGGAAGCCACGCTGGTTGAAACGGAGTTGTATCTGTACGGCAAAGTGACGGATGCCGGTGGCAAGGAGAAGCCGAACATCCACTTACAGGTCGAGGGACAAGGCATTTTCACGATTGATGCGGATGAGTCTTTCCTTACAGCATTGGAACACAACATCCTCTATCATCAGTTGGGTATCCGAGCGATCGGCCGTCAGAATGTGCACACGGGTGAAATTGAACGGGGATCATTGAAACTGATCGAATTGATCGACTACGACCAACGCTTCGAAGAGAACTATTTGGCGAAACTTCAGGCCAAAGCCAAAGGCTGGCTGAAGGATATCGACCCGGACCAATACCTCAACGATGTCGGCGGTAAATAGGACGTTTGACGGTGTCCTGCTTGACACGAGTTTCATCATCCGGCTGCTGAAGACGGATGATTCCTTTGCACCCGAACACGAAGGCTTGGTTCCGTTGGCTACTGGATCACAAAGTGCCAATGCACCTCAGTGCGATCTCCATCTCGGAGTTCTGCGTAAAGGGTGCATTTGATCAACTTCCATTGCGTAACGTGCGGGTCCTGCCATTCAACTGGCAACATGCTCAGCGGTCTGGTGAATTTGCGAGCGTTCTTCTCCATCAGCGCAAGGACGAAGAAAGGGCAGTTGTCATCAACGATATCAAACTGCTTGCCCAGGCCGAGGTGGAACCGCGCATCAGTCACTTCCTTACCAAAGACCGAAAACTCAACGCCAAGATCACCCAGCTCACGACTGCCGGGGTTCAGCTCCGCACGACCCTCTTGGATCTGAACACGCCCTTGGCGGATGTGTTGGGGGTGTTGGTTTTTCCGGAGCAGGAATAGGATGCGCGGATCGAAGATCCGCGCCAGCAGGGTCGCAGCTCCGCACCAGCGGGAGGGAATCTTGTTGCACTGGTTACCGGTTGCTCACTGAAGTTTTACGGTTGATAGGCCTCCTCGTCACTGGGCCTCCAACCTGACTCGAGTCTTTCAATGAGAATAGTATCGTTCCAAATCCCTTCAACGGGGAATTTGTATTGCTCGGAAGTTAATTCGCTAACTCTCCATGATCTTGTTCCATCCCAAAGCCACCAATTTTGAACCTTGCCAGTTTTTGGATCAGCCGTTCCGGATTTGAATGTGGGAAACTCCTTTGCCTGAGCGGACATTGCGCAATTCCCAATGACTCTGACGATGTTGCGGTTCACCGCAGCTTGAAGCGGAAAGAAGAGAACGAATATTTCTGTTTGAGTTGCGATACTGCAATAGTCCTGTGGCGGTGAAGAATGGAACCCCGGATAAACACGCAACAATGCACCGTAATCTTCGGTATGGTGAGTGTATTGCCCATAAGCGAAACCTCTGTTCGTGGGGATCTCAATTAGATCACCGATCCTGATTCGTTTGGCCATGTTATGCTGCAGTTAGTAATGTCCGATCGGTTCGACCGAACTCCTCTTTTGTGCGGATCTTTGATCCGTCGTGATTACGCATTGAGCTGCCCCAGCCTTCCACAAATAACCCTTGTTCGCCTTCCGGATCCTGCAACTCACCACCTTGTACTCCGGGCACATCGCCTCGCTGTCGTGCACGTCGCTGGTTAATAGATCCAGCATGATCTCTATAGGTCCTTGACGCTCTTGCCATAAGCCGGATAGGTCTTTTTGCTGTTCACCCAGTGTTCCACCTGGCCATCCTTGTTCAAGTAGAACGACACCAACCAGAAGTGATTTGGCATGTGGCTTCCTCCTTGACTCCAGAGGTTGAAGAGATACCAATGCTCCCTATCCATGATGGCCGTCAAGGGCACCGGAGAATATGATGTAGTCTGCACGAAATCGAAGAGCATTTTGCTTTCGCCCAGAAGATCGAGCTGAGTATAGCGCTTAGTGGGGTGGATCAATTCCAGTGAATCCCTCCACGAAATCATGTCGTCATCCGTCACCTTGTGTCCAAGGGAGTCTCGGTGTGTCGCTAAAGCAATAACGCCGTCGGAGCACAGCATCCGATTGACCTGGTTCTCATTCACGAACTTCTGTGCGTTCCATGCAAAGAACCGCAGCGTATCCGTAATCGTGTCCGGCAATACGCCTGCCCATTTGTAGAGGCTTACGTCCTCTAGGCGATCATGCTTCGCGTGCACCATCATCGCCTTCCGGTCGACCTTGTATTTCGGCCAGGTCGGCGCAGGCTTGGAAGAAAAGAGCAGTGCCGAGACACATCCACTATACAGTATGATGGCACTAATGGTCATTGTCGCTTACTACGCATGCGTCACACCTTCTCCACCACCTCCCCAGCCTTCCTCAAGTGTGCCTTCTTCGCCTTCCGGATCCGACAACTCACCACCTTGTACTCTGGGCACATCGCCTCGCTGTCGTGTACGTCGCTGGTGATCAGGTTCAGCATGATCTCCGTGAAGTGGAAGGTGCTGCTGAGGATGCCGGGCTTCACTTCGTCGGTGATGCGCGCCTTGATGTCCACTTTGCCGCGCGGGCTTTCCACGCAGACCATGTCGCCGTCCTTGAGGTTCTCCTTGGCGGCATCGGCCGGATTGATCATTAGCACGTCCTCGACAAGGATGTCGTTGTTGCGCGTGCGGCGTGTCATGGTACCGCAGTTGTAGTGCTCCAGTTCGCGGTTGGTGGTGATGATGTACGGGTAGTCCTTGCCGTGCTCGGTCACCTCTTTGCTTTCGATCCACGTAGGCATGTAGAATTTGCCTTTGCCACGACGGAAGGTCTCGGTGTGCAAGATCTGCGTGTCGGTGCCATCTTCGGCCACTGGCCATTGCTTGCCGTTCTCGCCGAGGTTTTCCCAACGGATGCCTTTAAAGAATGGGATGATGCGGCTGATCTCCTCCAGCACCCAGCTTGGGTGGTAGTCGGGTTGCTTGTAGCCCATACGGTTCATGAGGTCCACGATGATCTGGCCATCGGGCTTGGTGCCTTCGAGCGGTGCCACGGTGGCGTTCACGCGTTGAACGCGTCGCTCGCCGTTGGTGAAGGTGCCGCTTTTTTCCAGGAAGCTGGCGCCGGGCAGGATCACGTCGGCATGCTTGGCGGTCTCGGTCATGAAGAGCTCTTGCACCACCAGCAGCTCCAGCGCATCCATGGCCTTCATCACTTTGGTTGTGTTCGGGTCCGTTTGCACCACATCTTCACCGATCAGCCAAAGCGCTTTCAATTTTCCATCGATGGCAGCATTGAACATTTCGGGGATCTTGTAACCGATGTGGCTCGGAACAGGCACACCGTAGTGTTCCTCATACAGCTTCTTCGAGGCCTCCTTGGTCACGTCCATGTAGCCTGCGCCTTGGTGCGGTTGCGCACCCATGTCGGCCGCACCTTGCACGTTGTTCTGTCCACGCAACGGGTTCACGCCCACACCACGCCGACCGATGTTGCCGGTCATCATGGCGAGGTCGGCGATCTGCATTACGGTAAATGTTCCTTGCGAATGTTCGGTAACACCCAGGCCGTGGAAACTCATGGCAGCGGGTGAGGTTGCGTAGGCGATCGCAGCGGCACGCACTTGCTCGCGTGGCACACCGGTAATGCCTTCGAGTTTCGCCATGTCGAGTGCAAGCAGTTGATCGCGGAATTCTTCGTAGCCCTCGGTGCGGTTGTCGATGAATTTCTGATCCACCAAACCTTCTGCGATGATGTAGTGCATCATCATGTTGAGCAAGGCCACGTTGGTGCCGGGCTTCAACTGCAAGTGATGTTGCGCATACTTGGCGAGATGGATGCGACGCGGATCGATAACGATCAACGTCTTGCCCTTCATCGCTTGTTGCTTGATCTTAGCACCGGTTACAGGATGCGCATCGGTGGGGTTGGCACCGATCACCATCATGCATTCGGTATCGTTGATATCGTCGATGCTATTGGTGGCAGCACCGGTTCCGTAGGTGCGCTGCATGCCGAGCGCAGTGGGGCTGTGACAAACACGCGCACAGCAATCGATGTTGTTGGTGCCGATCACCGCCCGCATGAATTTCTGCATAAGGTAGTTCTCCTCGTTCGGGCAGCGCGCACTGCTGATGCCCGCGATGCTGTCCGGACCGAAGTCCTTCTTCAACTGAGTGAATTTGTTCACGATGAAGTCGTAGGCTTCGTCCCAAGTGGCTTCAACGAACACACCATCTTTCTTGATCAGCGGTGTGCGAATG
>JAGNUG010000027.1 GCA_017987115.1 Flavobacteriales bacterium
TCCGGACACGGTGCTGTTCCAATTACAGTGTATGTATAATCACCTGCGGTCATTGTCGCTGGATCGATCATGCCACCGACGACCGCACTAGGTCCTGTCCATGTTCCGCCCGCATCTGGAGTGCCACCAAGTTGCGCGAACAAAGAGGCTGGCGCATCCGTGGAACAAAGTGTGAATGCGGAATCTGTTCCTGCATCCGGTGGCGTATTGATCGTTACGCTTACCGTCGCAGTTTCATCCGGGCATGGTGCCGCCCCAGCTACGGTGTACGTGTAGTCGCCCGCAGACATTGTTGCTGGATCGATCATACCGCTGACCACCGTGCTTGGTCCGGACCAAATACCACCAACAGCAGGAGCACCTCCAATCTGCGCGAACAAAGATGCAGGACCATCCGTCGAACAAAGAACTATGGCCCCATCAGTCCCTGCGTCGACTGGTTGTTGTATAACCACAAAAACTTCGGCGGTTGCTGCTGGACAAGGAGCTTGACTTGGGACCGTATACGTATACAGCCCACCGTTCATGGAACTTGGATCAAAAGCATCGCCAGCTATTGGGCTTGGTCCGGACCAAGTGCCACCTGCAGTTGGTGTACCTTCGAGTTCGGCGAATAATCCGGTCGGCCCAGCATTGCTACAGACGGTAACATCTCCATTTTCGCCAGCGTCCGTCAATAAGTTGACAATTACTTCTACCGTTGCGCTTGCAGTCGCAGGTCCACATGCACCTGAACCGGTTGTCGTATATGTATAAAATCCTGGGACATCAGTTCCGGGAATGAAATTGCCACTATGAGGCGCGCTAGATGGGGTGGTCCATACACCGCCGATCTCAGGTGTGCCAACTAGTTGAGAGAACAAATTGATCGGGCTGGATGTTTCACAGACCGTAATATTTCCGTTGGTGCCAGGATCAGAAGCTGTTTCGAACAATACCTCCACGCAGTCGGTCGCTACACATCCCGGATGACCTACTTGATAGACTGAAACGCAATATGTTGTTGTGCTCGAAACCGTGGCAATTGGGTTCGCAATATTCGGGTTTGATAGACCTCCTACCGGTGTCCAGCTATAAACGAACGCACCAATCGGACACACAGCAGCGCCGGACCATGGACTTCCACTGGCTGGTCCTGCCGGTGAATTGTACACTACGTTACCTGCGCTATTTATCAGGGTGAACGATTGCTCCCCATTCCATAGAATGGCTGCGGTATAGTTCAGCGTTACAGCTGAGCCATTCGTAACAGGAATATTGATCGTTGTGGTTGAGCCATTTGCTAAGGTGTAATTCGTGCTTACACCGTCCACGGATACGGATATGCTGGATCCGATCGTCCAACCATCTCCGAAGGAATCGTTCAATACCAATTGGTAAACACAATCTGAAGGGAATCCTCCGGAAACTATGGATGCGTCAAGTTGTACGGGATCGCCGCAAGTTGTCACATCAGCTCCAGCATCAATGACCGCAGGGGGAATAACTGTAATGGTTAATACGGTATCGTATGTGCAACCAAAATTATCCGTTACCGAATAGGTGTAATTGTAGTTGCCGGGTGCTGGTGGCGTAGTACATACTCCTTGACAATTGCCAGTGGTCGACGTAATGTTCGGTCCGGTCCAACTGCTGCTGTCGCAATCCGTTCCATAGACAGGGGTGAATTCCAGAAGATCCGGGAATAGGTCCGGATCGAAGTTGATGTTCCAATCGCATACGAAACCGTTATCAGATGCCCATAGATCACAGATCTGCAATTGCCAGATGCCATTCAGTTGAGACCCGAGAAGTCCGTTCAGATCATTCAGACTTTCATAGTCCCCCGGAGGGAGAGTAGCAGCTGCATTATCCACCCACGTTCCATTGGTTGCTGATGGGCTGAAGCAATACTGCATGCACGTACCTTGAGCGTTCGGAGTAGCATCATTATCCACAGGGATACCTAAAAAAGTTGCACCACCGCCTTGCTGATGCATGGTGACGATCTGTCCAGTGGGACTGATGATCCGCACCACAAGGTCGCCAATGAACGAGTGCTCCATGTTCATGCATATGGAGAATAGATCGGCAATTGAATTCAGCGTCTGCCCGGGTGCGAACTGTGTAAATGTGATCTCCGCCGTAAAACAGGAACCAACTTCATCAGCCAAAAAGACACCGTTGCCTAGGTCTCCTGATGGCAGCTCATTGAACGTAGTAGCGTTCACAATTGCATCCAAGCACAACTCCTCTCCAGTGCATCCAATAAGGTCACCTCCTGTTCCAAGAAAATCCGGTTCGGTGCCAACGAGCACCTCAAGGTCAACACGATTAGTACTTGCACACCCATTGTCATCGATCAAATAAAGTTGGGCCTGATAGTAGCCAGGTTGTGCATAGACATGTGAGGTAGAGACCGGCGCGCCATTTGTAAACGTACCATCACCCCAATCCCAATTTCGTGCGACAATGGAAAATCCCGGAGCGGCGAACGAACCTGAACTATTGAACGTAACGGCTTCACCGGGGCAGATCATTGCAGGCGCCGCCTCACCCATCACGGCCACGGCGGTCGGTCGCTGACAAGGTGTATAACACGTAATGCTCGCTGCAAATATCCCTGTCCCTGCGGAATTGGATTGGAATACCACCGTGAGACAACCCGTATTGTTCAGAGGCGATGCGTTCACCACATATCCATCCAATGCATTGCCAGTGTAGGTTCCAAGCGATGGAGCAGCAGTGCTGTTGCCGTCATGGATCGTCATGAAGTCCACCGGGCCCGGCCCTGTTCCGTCCAAGTTGAACGTAATGAAGTTCAATGAAATGGCATCGTTCGGATTATCGGGACATATGGTATAGGTGTAGTTCTCGTTATTGCTATAACCTATACCACCTTCTCCGCCGCTATCAAGGAATGCTCCCACGCAGGTATTCGAAGTGCCATTGAAGATCGGGAATGGCTGTCCAAGTAATTCCATTCCACCTCCCCAAAGCAAAGCCAGAACGATGGCTAGGAAGGGGAGAACGGTTCTGGATAACATGTTCCGGGATCGTCAGCGTGCAGTTATCGATAGAGTAGATAGGTGATCGAGTTGATCTAAGCTCTCACGGGGTTGTAAAATATGTACTTCATCCTAATTCAGAGTGCGTTCCATTCAAATTTGGACGAAGTGCCGAACAGGACCCATGAACAGCTTTGATCAGATGACAGGATCGGTTATATTGATCGCTTATCATGTGGATTTGAAAAAGCGGCATTGGATCATCTCCTTTGCCGCTTTTTGTCTGACGATTTTCCGATCTATTTGATCAACGTAACGTGACCAAGAAATTCTTTCTGCACTTCCGTTCCCGCGATCTCGAAGAGTATCCGATAAGCGTATACCCCTTGTGGTAGGATCTCTCCACTGTTCTTGTAGGACCCCAACCATGGGTCGAATGGGCTGGTGGCAGTGTAGACCATCTGACCCCATCTGTCGAAGATCATCATTTGGAATTTGGAGATGACGTCGATGTTAACACTCATGGCGAACATGTCATTCTTACCATCATCATCCGGCGTGAACGCATTCGGGATGTACGTGAACAGAATGTCGTCGATGATAACATCATGGCATGTCGTGTCGCGGCAATCGTTGTAGTTCATTGCAACCAAGCAGACATCGTATGTACCAGGAACTCTATCAGTGAACGTGAATTCAGTATCCGTATCCGTTGTAGTAAGAAGGCCATCAATATCCCACACGTAGTTCTGCGCACCTGTACTTGTATTATGGAAGGTAATTGTAGGTGCATTGATGTTCGCAGGAATTGGACCCCATTCGAATTCTGCAACGACAGGTGGTGGACCATCAACGGTTATGACTCCTGTACCAAAACATCCCGCAGCATCACGTATCCGCACTGGATGAATGTCCTCGCAGATGCCCAGCGCGATCGGATCGACGGACCAGCTTAGTCCATCATTGTAACTGTATTCCACCGCTTGTGGATCGTAGATCTCTATCTGGCCATCGCAATCACCGGAACATGTAACGGGTTGTGATGCAATGCTATCGATCTCCAGTAGGATGGGTTCATCAATGAAAAAGGAAGCCGTATCGATGCAGGCATTATCATCTGTAACAAGAAGACTGTAGCTACCTGTACATAGGTCTGAAACGTCCGTTAATGCCGGTCCATTATCACCATTGCTCCATATATACTGAAGTGCTACCGCTGCATTGCCACCAACTACAGTTGCTTGTGCAGTTCCGTCACAATAAGAATAACAAATGGCATCGGTCTTCGTGAATGTGATCGATAGCGGATCGGTCAATATCATCTGAACACTATCCACCGTGTTACAGAATGCACCATCATTCTCTCTCCAATAGAACCAATGCGCTCCACCCATACCTGGTTGCAACGTTACTGTGGTCAGCGGATTACTCGCATCTCCGAATACAGATCCAGCCGGTCCGGTCCAGATCCCAACTCCCGTATTTCCAGGTGTAGCACTCAAGTTTATTGAGAGGTTACATGAATACGCTGGATCTCCTGCGTCCGGAACTCCGCAGCAGAGTGGATCATCCGCAGCTAGAATAACTATGTCCAGATCAGCTGTGGCCACGCATCCTGCAGCACTTGTTACGGTGTACGTGTACGAACCAGGAGCACCAACGGAAGGATTAAATGATCCGGGGATGACCGCATTACCTGCATCAGTCCATACGCCTGTCAGGTCCGGGGTGCCACCCAAGGAATCCGTCAATTGGATGGCAGGGTCACCAAAACAAAGTGTAATTGCATCGCTCAGGCCAGCGTCGATCGAGGGATCCGGACTTACGATCACACTATCGATCACGGCGCAATCCGGATTGTTGTTCAAATAACCCGTTAAGTAGAACATTGTGGGTTCCGTGACATAGACGTTCGTATTCGGATCGCTAGGGTCGGTCAAGCCATCCACAGGACTCCAGACCCAAGTTACCGGACTTGTTCCTCCACCACACACTATGGTTCCCGTGTACGATACACCAGAGGCTGGTCCATTGGGTGAGTCGTAAATGATTGTTCCAGCGTCATCCAATAATGTGAAAGAATTCTCTCCGTTGAAGGTACTTCCCGCTGTATAGGTCAACGTTATCGTAACTCCAGTGGTCACGTTCAACGGGATCTCCAATTCCATTACCCCCGAAGTATTGATCGCATGGTTGGTAATAACACCATCAATATTTACTGCCAGCGATGCGTTGCCATTCCAGGTATCGCCGAATGATTCATGTAGCTGCAACGTGTATACACAGTTGGACGGAGGACCATTTGCTACCACTGCACCTCCCATGGGAAGTGGGTCACTGCATAGAACGATGTCCGGTCCGGCCGTGAGCTGCAATTGTGGTGAGATCTCAACGGTGATCGTGGTGTCATAGGAACAGCCGAAATTGTCCGTTACAAAAAATTGATAAGCATAAGTTCCAGGGTTTGTCGGCGTAGCAACAGCCGTCAATGGGTCTGTTGGGTCTGTTACAAGATCAGGTCCGGACCATGAGGCAGAGTCCAATGTGCTAGTACCGATATCCGGAGTGAACTGTGTAGCATCCGGAATAATGGATGGATCGAATTCCATGTGCCAAGAACAAGCGAATCCGTCATCAGCACCCCACATATCGCATACTTGGAAGGTCCAGGTACCGTTCAACGGACATCCCAGAAGTCCATTCAATGGATTCAAGCTTTCATACGATCCCGCTGGTAAGCTTCCTCCACCGCTGTTATCAACCCAAGTGCCATTCGTAGCTGATGGTGTCCAGCAATAGTCCCAGCAAGTGCCGGAAGTGGGTGGGTCCGTTTCACCATCTAATGCATCACCAAGATACGTACCTCCTCCACCTTGTTGGTGCATAATGACGGACTGGCCGTTCGGACAAATAACGCTGATGATCAAATCGCCCATGTACGAGTGTTCCATACTTACGCAAACACCTTGGAGGTCACTGATGTTGTTCAAAGTTTGTCCGGAATCGAAAAGGCTGTATGCCAGTCCGTTATTGAAACAGGAGCCGGGATCATCCGGCATATAGATTCCATCACCGAAATTGTTCTCAGGTAGACCGGTCCATGTTGTAGGTGACGTTACCGCTGTAAGGTCGACCGTTGCGCCGAGGCACGTTTCGATACTTTCCACCGTACCCGCAAAAGAAGGTGTGGTACTTACCAGAACCTGTAGGTCAACGAGGTTAACATTGTTACAACCATTGTCATCTAAAATGTTCAATTGGACAATATACTCACCAGGCTCACTGAATGAGTGACTCGCAATTGGACCTTGGAACGGGGCCGATCCATCGTCAAAATCCCACTCCCAAGAAATCACATTGAAAGGAGAGGACGCAGTAGAAGCAGAACCGTCGAACTGGATAGATTCTCCCACGCAAACCAAACCGGGTATATTGGGTTCGCTCCATGAGGCAATGGAAACTGGGGGGTCGCAAGGTGTGAAACAGGTTATTGATCCAGCGAAAATGCCCGTACCAGCCGCATTAGAAGTAAACATAAATGTGAGACAGCCTGATGTGTTGAAGAAAGTCGCGGTTGGACTCAATCCCTGCAATTCCGTTCCAGTATACGTCCCGATCGTAGGCGCGGCAGTTGAATTCCCATCATAGATCGTCATTGCATCGATCGGGTTCGGACCTTGTGCAGACAAATTGAACGTTGGAAAGGTTACGGTGATGGCATCACCCGGTACGTCTGGGCATATGGTTGACACGTAAGATTCGTTATTCTGATATCCCGAAGCCCCCTGTCCACCGCTATCGAGAAAAGCTCCAGTACAGGTGCTGATAGTCGCGTCTGTGATCGAGAACACCTGAGCCACAGTAGTTTTTATCCCGAAAAGGATCGGCAAACAAACTAAAACGCCGAAACGTAAAAGTTTGTGGAAGGAAGCAGTTCGTGTCATTTGGTAGAGTAGCGCAATCCGGTTATCAGGTCAATTGAGACCAATGATCGATTCCGTGTATTGTTCTGGTAGTATAGATGCAAAAGGGACCGATGAGGTTGCCTGACCCCAAAAATACGAAAGTCCGGGCCATGACCCGGACTTCCACTTACAAGTTATCAAAGGAAGCCTAACGCAATAAGCTTACAGTTCCGGTATAGCTACCGCCTAGCTTTTCACCATCCTTCATTTCCACCATCCACATATAATCGCCGGTGGAGCAAAGCTCACCTTTGTTGCCGATCCGGCCATTCCAAGGATGCGTTATTTCACGCGTTTCGTGTACTATTTGACCACTTTTGGTATCATAAATGGTCATGCGGAATTTCACCCCGAGCGTCTTCAACGCTTCCGGAATGAACACATCGTCCCGACCATCCTCGTTCGGTGAAAATGTTTTTGGAGCGAAAAGGTCATAATCCTCCTCGATGCGCAAGGTCTGTTCGGTGCGATCAATGCACCCATTGCTGTTGGTAACGGTCAACGTAACAGGGTACACACCTTTTTTCTTGAATACATGATCCGGGTGGGCTATGTTGGACGTGCTGCCATCACCAAAATCCCAGAGGTAGCTTTTGGCTCCTTGGCTGCGGTTCTCGAAATGAACGGATGGAACCGTATTGTCATACTCCTGTTTCAACGGTTTGAATTGCGCTTCCGGAGCTTCGTGTATCACGATCAGGTCACTCGCTGGTTTGTTTTCAATGGATCCACCACCTGTCGATGAATGTGAAAGCATTACTTCATACGTACCGGCCTTGCTGAACGTATGTTCTGGTGATGGTTTGTTGGAGAAGCTACCGTCACCGAAATTCCACAAATGCATTCCGGTTTTTGGCATATTGTCCACTGCAAATTCAACAGTGGCTCCTGGGCACCCTTCAGTAATACTTGGCCGAATAGCTACCGCTGTGGATGCAGGCTTTGGTGGGGGGGGGGCAATAGAAGTTCCAATAACGGAGGTTGTGGAATTTGAAGAGTGCCCCGGCTCACTTGTACGAAGCGAAGCGGTATTCTTAACTTCAAGAGGAAGGATCTCATCAGCGACGATCGCTGGTTTCTCAATTTGGTTGGGATCAATGGCTGTAGCGGACTCTGCTACCAATTGGTCAGGAACGACCATCGACGGACTCGAAGTTGCTTCAATGTTGTTCTCTGTTATTATTTCCGTACCGCTGGCAAGTTGTTGCACCGAAGTGGCAACAGCTAAACTCCCGCCCAACAAGAGAAGATAGAGTGCTGCGGAAGAGGTCCAGTTGTTCTTTTTCTGGCCATCCAATCGCTTTTCCATCTGCGCCCAATCGGCAGAGTTGTAAGGCACCTCATACTGTTCCAACGCCTCTTTCAGAGAACGCTCAAACGCATCTTGACCTTTCATCATCGTCATTCCTTATCGAAGCTTTTGCTCCTGTGTTAGCAGTTTTTTCAAATTATACTTGGCTTTCGCCAAATTGCTCTTGGATGTTCCCACGTTGATCCCCAAAAGCTCAGAGATCTCTTTATGGGTATGCTCCTCGAACACATACAGATTGAACACCGTACGATACGCTGGCGTCAATTTCTGCATTGCATTGATCACGTCAGCTGGCTTCACTGAGAAATCGTCATCGCCATTTTCCTCTGCTCGGATGTCCTCGGCGTCACTATCTGCAAAATCCTCAATACTTCGGTCTTCTCCAAGCAGCAAGTAGGAATTCTTGGCTCTCCGAAAATGATCGATCGCGGTATTCACCATGATCCGGCGTATCCAACCCTCGAAGGATCCGGATTGGTTGAACTTGTCCAGACTACCGAAAACCTTGATGAAACCATCTTGCAAGATGTCCTTTGCTTGATCCGCGTTCTTGGTATAGCGCTGACAAACAGCCATCATCTTACCATAGAACATCTCGTACAAACGTTGTTCGTACTTCCGCTCACCGCGAATGCAACCGTCTATTTCCTCCGAGTAGGAGCGTTCCTTATTTTCTGCGTTGAACCACGATACCATCAGTCGCGGAATACCCCGTTCTGTTGCTCGCGGTTCAGCAAAGTGCGTGCTCATGGATGCCGACAAGGTAGCCATCTTTTGCCAAGACGCAATACTTGGTAAAAGGATGCCTCTGACCAGAAAGTTCTTTTGTTAATGATATCTACAACATCGGGATCGGATATCGATCAAGTGTGGTGATATACCTGTATAGTTGATCATAATTAGCTGTTATTCAGTGGTATGTGCGAATTTCTGAGCGGATTGGATCAAATGCTTCGGATCAGAAAGGTTCTAATCTATTTTGTTCGGGAGTTGCCTTTTCATGATGCTGCTACCTAACCATTACCTTCGCCCTCAAGTTCAAGCGATGCGCGTTCAGATCGCTGAAACAACTCGAATTCTCGATCGTTCAACCCCATATCAATAGATCAAACAATGAAGGTAACTGTGGTAGGGGCCGGTAATGTTGGTGCTACATGCGCCGATGCCGTGGCCCGTTGGGAGCTCGCCAATGAAGTGGTGTTGCTCGACATTAAGGAAGGTTTCGCAGAAGGCAAATCACTGGACATCTGGCAAACTGCGCCGATCAGCTTATTCGACAGCCGGATCAGCGGAAGCACCAATGACTACTCAAAGACGGCGAACAGTGAAGTGGTGGTGATCACAAGTGGATTACCTAGAAAGCCTGGAATGAGTCGTGATGATCTCATCGCGACCAATGCGAATATCGTTAAGAGCGTAACGGAGAATGTGATCAAGCATTCACCCAATTGCATCATCATTGTGGTAAGTAACCCATTGGATGTAATGACCTACTGTGCTTTCCTTAACAGCAAATTCCCAGCACAGCGTGTGTTCGGAATGGCAGGTATACTGGACACTGCGCGTTACCGCGCATTTCTTGCAACGGAACTCGGCGTAAGCCCAAAGGATATCCAAGCTGTACTGATGGGAGGACATGGTGATACCATGGTCCCGTTGCCACGCTATACTACGGTTGGCGGTATTCCGGTCACCGAGCTGATCGATAAGGATAAGCTGGATGCCATTGTCGAGCGTACGAAGAAGGGTGGCGGAGAGATCGTTAATCTGCTCGGCACTTCGGCATGGTATGCTCCGGGTACTGCTGCAGCGCAAATGGTTGAAGCTATCGTGCGCGATCAGAAACGCATCTTCCCAGTGTGCGCTTGGCTACAAGGGGAATACGGCCTGAAGGATGTTTACTTAGGTGTTCCAGTGATCCTGGGTAAAAATGGTATTGAGCGTATCATTGAACTGAAACTGACCAAAGAAGAGATGGCCGAAACGCATCAAAGTGCTAAGGCTGTGAAAGAGGTGATGGAGGTTCTGGATAAAATGAACAGCGTTTCCGCTTGATCGGAACCGTTGGTATTCTATGTAGCAAAGGCGCCCAATTGGGCGCCTTTGCTGCTCTACGATCTACGACTTTCCATTGGATCGGAACGAAATTGCCATTCATTCCATATTACCTGAGCACGATCAAGCGCTCTGCCGGTCCACGCCCTGCACCTTCCAAACGCACCAAGTAGATACCTGCATCCAGTGCCGTAATATCCATTTGTGTTCGCTGTTGAAGTGCCTGTTGTTGCTGGACAAGTTGCCCCATGTTATTCCGGATCACCCATCTAGAACCTTTTGCTGGTGGCTCATTCAATACAAGGTCCACACTCGTGGATGCCGGATTCGGGTAAAGGTTGAAGAACGAAGGCGTTCTGGTGACTACATCGACGCCAGTCGTATTCGTGCTGTTCCAAAAACTTAGGCCTCCTCGGAGGTTACCAAGGATCATATCCAATTCACCGTCTCCGGTGTAATCATAAAGGCAAAGCGCAGTACGGTCCCCATCGCGGAGATCCATGAACGCACTGTCGATCAAGGTCCATGTTCCGTCAATATTATTGTCGATGTCACCATAATGGTATAACCATCCACTCTCCGAACCCAACAGCATTTCCCGGCTACCTGAGCTGGTGGTGAATAAGAATGGTACCGAGTGGCCGGTCACATTCGGCGCTACTACAGTGAGAACCCCGCCGAGGTTTTCTGTTATCAACGTCCAAATAGGAGAGGTCGCAGAACCCGTATTGCGATAGTAATTTAGATTGCCATTGCGTTCACCAATGATCATATCCAGAAGTCCATCACCATCAACATCAGTGAATTGCGGTGTAGCGAACTGGCCAACATCGATGGTCGCATTGGTATTATCCGGAATATTTGGCTGCTCTAGAACGAATTGAGCAACAGGACCAGTTGATGTATTCTTGAAGTAGTGGATCTTACCCTGCAGGTCACCTACATACATGTCCATATCGCCATCGCCATCCATATCCGCAAAAGCGGGATACATGCTTGTGCCAATACCGCTTGTACTCAAGTTCATGTAATCATCATCCTCTAATTGGAATGCTGGCGCCGTAAGAGTGCCAGTATTATGGAAGTATGCAACTTTTCCACTATACGTGCCGCTTGGGTCATAATAGCCATAGTTACTAACCACTAGGTCCATAACTCCATCACCATCATGATCGAATGATACAGGGTACGCGCCTTCTCCTAGGTCGATCATCCTTCCTTGGAAAACATCTTCTTGTATTAAATGGAACAATGGTGCCGCATCGGTTCCCACATTCATGTAATACCACATGCTATTCACGTTCCTTGCCAATGACAATGCATTCGGACTAGTGATCAGGTCGCGTTTACCATCATTGTCCACATCCTCATAGAAGGCACCAGGAAACAAAGCAAGGTCCACGGATGTATCGTAGCTAGGAAACAGGGTGTCTTCAGATGTCATTATCCCATAGGATACTGATCCACCATTATACAGCCCAACGAGGTTGTTGAACGAAATGTCACCCAAAAGGACTTCCTTATCACCATCCCCATCCAGGTCCAATGGAAGCACTGTACTACCAGCATGGGCGCTGGTCGCGCGCTCATCACTATCTGTCTCCGTAGTGGGTCGTTCTCCTCCAATTTCAGGTGCAGGGACATTGAAGTCACAAGGCACATTCAAGGTCACGGAGTTGTTGTTGGAATTCTCCGAGAAGAACCCCCAGCATTGATTGCGTAACTCGAACATAAGGCTATCACAGGTGCCGTAGGTTTCCATGCTTAAGTTCTTGTGATAATGGATATAGCTGCCGGTCAGCGCAAAGGACAAAATGTCCAGATCGCCATCACCATCGATATCTTCTATTCCTGGAATATCGGTTTGTGGGATATATAGATTGGTAACAACACCACTGCCACTGGAAGAAACATAATTTGATGGAACACGATAAGCTCCGACCTGGATAAAGGCCAACCCGTTGCAATCACCGATATTCTTATACACTGTGAAACCCGCATTCGTATAAGTGAATAAGTCCTCTTTGCCGTCGCAATTGTAATCCCGCATCAATGCCCAATCATGGAGTTCCGGGAACGGAAAGACGTTATCATAAGCACGCGTAACACTATAGGCCATGGGACCTGGTTGTCCATTGTTCAACAGGGTAACTATGGCATTTCCTGATCTGTCAAAAAAGAAAAGGTCCTTTAGTCCGTCACAATTAAGATCGATATCACTGGTCTGCACGGAATTCAAGCCTCCGGCCCAAGCGAGATCCAAGGTCTCCGTAAGGCCTTGAACAGGAATTGAACTATCAAAGGTGAGATCAAGCTGAGCTTTGGTTGGTGATGGTGCCAAGATCCAGAATACGAGTAAAAGAAGAAACGTGCGCATTGCTATATAGTTGAATGGTTTTGCAAAGATGAGCAATTGGAGGGCAAGGCGTATCGCGGATTTGTTAACCAACAGAGGTTGGCTAAGGTCTCAAACGCGGCATTGGCACAATATGACAGTGTATCTCATTTAACCATGCGATCACAATGACCGTGAAAATGCAGAACGCTTAATTTTATTGAAATCCTGCGGTACACTAGGTGAATATTGCCTTTCATCACGTTGGATATGCTTCATTCATTGAGCTTCGGTCGTAGAGTTACGGTTCGGATAGGTCTCCGATGCCCAACAACGCTATATTTGCCGCCTCTTAAAAGAAAACAGTATGCAAAATCGAGGTGCGCTATGGATCTTTACCATCCTATTGGCGCTCGCATGTTTATGGCAACTTTCCTTCTCTTGGCCTACGTCGAGCATGGAGAAGAAAGCCAAGGTAGAAGCGGGCTATTCAGTTGATTCATTGATCGAAGCGGTGCCAGCTATGGCTTCTCGTGACCGTGATTCGTTACAACTGATCTACGAGAATCGCTACCTGCGATCACATAGTGAGGACGAGATCTATCCAGTGCTTGGGTACACCTATGCTGAATGCAAAGCAAGAGAAATGAACCTCGGTCTGGATCTTCGTGGCGGTATGGCCGTTACGCTTGAAGTGAGCGTGCAGGAACTGGTACAGAACCTTAGTGGCAACAGTCAGGATCCGGCCTTCCTTACCGCGATCAATAATGCACGCGAAAGACAAAAGAGCGCCAGTGAGGATTTTATCACCTTATTCGGTGAAGAATACGCTAAGGTGCCAGGCCACGGACCGCTATCCGCTATCTTCTACACACCCGAGCGCAAGGATATGTTCGAGCGTGAAGGTACTGATGAGCAGTACATTGCTGCATTGAAGCGTGAAGCCGAAGCTGCATTGAACAATACGGAGCGCATTATGCGTACACGTATCGACAAGTTCGGTGTGGCACAACCTGTGATCCAGAAACAAAGCTTCTCCGGCCGGATCCAGATCGAACTTCCCGGTGTAAAGGACAAGGAGCGTGTGCGTAAGGTGCTTCAAAGCACTGCGAACCTGGAATTCTGGGAAACCCATGATAACGAGACAGTGTTCCCGGTCCTTCAGCAAGTGAATGACCGTTTAGGTGCTCTGGCCACTGGCGACTCTACGAAGAACACGAGCACTGAGGCTGAATTTGGCAGGAAGCTTTCGACAGGTGTGGAGATCAAAGGAGCAAAGACCGGTGTAGAAAGCAGTTTGGTCGGATTCCTGGAAGACAAAAAGCCAGTGGATAAAGAGGCGTGGTTCAATTTCGACAGAACCACATTTGCAAGTGGTAGTGCGGTTCTGGAGGCTAGTTCTGAAGCGCAACTGAATAACCTCGCAGAGATCCTCAACGCATACCCGGACGTAAAGCTGAAGATCGGTGGATACACGGATAATTCCGGAGATGAAGCCAACAACGTGAAACTAAGCCAAGAACGTGCGGATGCAGTTGTTGCTGCACTAACGGCAAAAGGCATTGCGGCTGAACGATTGGATGCGGAGGGATACGGTTCACAGCATCCTGTAGCAACCAATGATACACCGGAAGGCAAAGCCCAGAACCGCCGTATGGCATTGCGCGTTGCAAGCCTAGGTGATGACGTGGTTGCCGAAGCTGACTCTACAACTGCCGTTGCTGACAGTACACTTGCCGATACCGCGAACACGGAATTGAGCGAAGAGGAACGCGCTGAACTTCTTCGGAAGAACCCATTGTTCGCATTGCTTCAGCCTAGCAACCAAGCTAAGGGGCCAATTCTGGGTTCTGCGCGCGTAGGAGACACGGCTCAGGTAAATCAGTACCTGCATTCTTCGGCCATGAAACAGTTGCTACCGAAGGATGTGAAACTGGCTTGGGGCGCAAAGCCGCAAACATTCGATCTCCAAGATGGTGGTAAGGCCCAATTCCTAAGCCTCTATGCACTGAAAGTGCCTCGTGGAGGAAAGCCACGACTGGATGGTAGCTCCATTGTGAATGCCAGCCAGGACTTCGACTTCAAAGGTGCTGTTGAAGTAACCATGTCCATGGACAGCGAAGGTGCGCAGACCTGGAAACTGATGACCGGGGAGAATGTTGGTAGAGTGATCGCCATCTTGTTGGATGATCTTGTTTACAGCGCTCCTAACGTTATTTCTGAGATTGCTGGTGGTCGTTCAACGATCTCCATGGGATCCGGTGACCTTAATACGCAGATCCAAGAAGCAGATGACCTTGCCAATATCTTGAAAGCAGGTGCTTTACCAGCTCCGGCAAGGATCATCGATGAAACTGTTGTTGGTCCTTCATTGGGTGCGGACAACGTGAGCACTGGAATGTATTCCTTTGGTTTCGCGCTCTTGTTGGTGCTGATCTATATGGTGTTGTACTATGCACGCGCTGGTTGGGTCGCTGACATTGCATTGGTGGTGAATTTGTTCGTTCTTATCGGTGCATTGGCTTCGCTGCAAGCAGCATTGACCTTGCCGGGCATTGCAGGTATCGTTCTTACTATGGGTATGGCCGTGGATGCGAACGTTCTGATCTACGAGCGGATCCGCGAGGAATTGCGCCAAGGCAAAATGATGAAGTCTGCGGTTGATCTGGGCTATAAAGGAGCTATGTCGGCCATCGTTGACTCGAACGTAACAACGCTGATCATTGCCGCGATCCTCTTGATCTTTGGATCAGGTCCGGTACAAGGTTTTGCTACTACACTTGGTCTCGGTATTCTTACCTCGCTGTTCACTGCGCTATTCCTCTCCCGTATGATCATTACCTCCAAGCTGGAGAAAGGAAAGGACTTCAGCGTTTGGAATAAATGGAGCAAGGACATTTTCGTAAATGCCAACTATGACTTCATGAGCAAGCGGAAGTATTTCTACGCCTTCAGTGGGATCATGATCGGGATCGGTTTATTCTCCATTGTGACCAACGGCTTCAACTGGGGCGTGGATTTCAGCGGTGGTCGTACCTATGTTGTGAAGTTCGAGAACAGTGTTAAGGTGGATGATGTGCGTAATGCGCTTGAGCCGAATTTTGTGACGGATGAAGGGGTGAAAAGCACGGTGAACGTAAAGACCTACGGAAGTGATCGTCAAGTAAAGATCACGACGAACTTCTTAAGCAATGAAGCAAGCAAGGAAGTGGATGCGCTGGTTGACGATCGTCTATATGCTGGACTCAGTCAAGTGAACCAGAAATTTGAAATAACTGAAAGCCGAAAGGTGGACCCAACGATTAGTGACGACATCAAAGGAAATGCGATCCTGTCCCTTTCGATAGCACTATTCTTGATCTTCATCTATATCGCGGTCCGCTTCCGTAACTGGCAGTTCGGTCTTGGTGGCATTCTGGCCTTGGCGCATGATGCGTTGATCGTGCTAGGCCTTTATTCACTGCTCTATAAGATCATGCCGTTCTCGTTGGAGATCGACGAGGCTTTCATTGCTGCTATCCTTACGGTGATCGGTTATTCGATCAACGATACCGTAGTGGTATTCGACCGTATCCGTGAATACTTGGGAGACCATAAGCGAGAGCCTTATGCAACCGTGATCAACAAAGCCATCAACTCCACATTGGGTCGTACCATGAACATCTCATTGACCACCTTGTTGGTGTTGTTCGTGATCTTCTTCTTCGGTGGCGTATCCATCAAAGGGTTCATTTTCGCCTTGTTGGTCGGCATTGGAGTTGGAACATACTCTTCGGTATTCGTTGCCAGTGCAATTGTAACGGACCTATTGAAAGGTAAGGACCCCGTGCGCACCACGATCAAGTGATCTTTCTAACGCATTAATGTGATCCCGCTGGTTCCTTGGAATTAGCGGGATCATTGTTTTATCCGGTTGTTAGGCACTTTGTTCAGCTAGGAGATCTGACGCTGCTAACTTTGTGGTCCCATGCGCAATCCGTTGATATTCGACATTAGTGGAGGGGAGTTGATCATCGTGCTCCTTTTCGTGCTCCTTTTCTTTGGTGCCAAAGGCATTCCGGACATAGCGCGAACAATGGGCCGAGCATTACGACAAGTGCGTGATGCGAGCAATGAAGTGCAACGCGAGATCAACAAAGGGGCTAGCGAAGTTCGGCGTACTGTAGAGGACCAGCGAAAAGTCTTCAACGCTGACCCTCCGGCACAACCTAAGGTGCATGAAATTCCGCTACCTCCGGATCCAGAAAAACCGGATCCACATGCCGCTCCAGAAGGGAAGTCCGGCAGCTGATCGGCCATATTTTACCCTAATTCTGTGTTGGCTTGCATCAAGATCCGGTATCAATGGATATCCACAGATCTTTGCCTAAAGTAAAAAATTGGCAGGTCTATGTTTTTTTGGGGGGTGTTCATAATAAATTATATAAAAATCTAGCTATTACCCCCGTTCTGAATATACCTTTGTGTTATAAATCAATCCTTTTTCATGTCGACCCCCCAGATCCGAGCCAAGGCTATTGAGGAAGTAATGTCCCGCCAGCCCAAATTCAGCGAACCTCCTTCACAGAAGATCAGCGATTACTTCGGTGCGAATGTGTTCAATGATGACGCCATGCGCATGTTCCTCACCGAAGAAGCTTGGTACGCTGTGCGGCAAGCCAGTTCGCACGGCCAGCGCATCGATCGGAAACTCGCGGACCAAGTGGCCAGCGGTATGAAGGAGTGGGCCGCAACCAAAGGTGCTACACATTACACCCATTGGTTCCAGCCGTTGACCGGACTTAGTGCTGAAAAGCATGATGCCTTTTTTGAACCGATCGGAGGCGGGCGCAGTATCGAACGGTTTGATGGTAGCTTGTTGGTTCAACAAGAGCCGGATGCAAGCAGCTTTCCGAATGGTGGTATCCGAAATACGTTCGAGGCAAGGGGATACACGGCTTGGGATCCAAGCAGTCCTGCATTTGTGATCGGTCGCACGCTCTGTATACCTACGATCTTCATCAGCTACACAGGTGAAGCGTTGGATTACAAGATGCCGCTCCTTCGTGCCATACATGCCATGGATGAAGCCGCTACAGCGGTATGCCAATATTTCGATAAGGATGTGACCAAGGTGAACGCAACATTAGGTTGGGAGCAAGAGTATTTTCTCATAGATAAGGCCCTCTATTTCGCGAGGCCGGATATCATGATGTCCGGCAGGGCCCTCTTCGGCCACTTGCCTGCTAAGGGGCAACAGTTGGAAGATCATTATTTCGGAAGTATTCCTGATAGGGTCCGCGCGTTCATGCGGGATTTCGAGACGGAAGCACTAATGCTGGGAATTCCGGTTAAGACCCGTCACAATGAGGTTGCTCCGAACCAATTCGAATGTGCGCCGGTTTTTGAGGAACTCAATCTAGCTGTGGACCATAACGTTCTGTTGATGGACATCATGGAGAAAATAGCTCAGAAACACGACTTCCGTGTGCTACTCCACGAGAAACCGTATGCCGGAGTGAATGGTAGTGGAAAGCACAACAACTGGAGCCTTGCCACCAACACTGGTAAGAACCTGCTCAGACCGGCCAAAACGCCAAAAGAGAACCTTCAGTTCCTTACATTCTTCGTTAATACCATCAAGGCGATCCATACGCATGCGGATGTGCTGCGCGGTAGCATTGCCAGCGCTGGGAATGATCATCGGTTGGGTGCGAACGAAGCACCTCCAGCGATCATTTCAGCGTTCATCGGAGATCATTTGAGCAATTTGCTCGATGGACTGGAACAGAACATTAAAGGAGCCATGACCCCGGATCGGAAGACTGAGCTCAAATTGGATATTGGTCGCATTCCGAGCGTGATGCTGGACAATACCGATCGGAACCGTACAAGCCCTTTTGCATTTACTGGCAACAAATTCGAGTTCCGTGCAGTAGGGAGCAGTGCGAATTGCGCCGGACCAATGACCGTCCTCAATACCATTGTTGCAAGCCAGCTGCGTCAATTCAAAAAGGATGTTGATGCATTGATCGCTAAAGGAACCAAGAAGGATGAGGCAATTCTTCGCGTCCTCCGTGATCTCATTGCAAGTAGCAAGGCGATCCGATTCGAAGGAAACGGCTACGGCGATGAATGGGTCAAAGAGGCCACATCACGCGGGTTGAAGAATATCAAGGATACGCCACGTGCATTGGATATCTGGGCACACAAGGACACGAAGAAGCTATTCGCGGAACTGGAGGTCATGAGTGCTGTGGAACTTGAGGCCCGACATGAGATCATGCTTCACAGTTACATTCTCAAAATACAGATCGAAAGCCGCGTTGCCGGTGACCTCGCTCAGAACCACATCATTCCAACCGCAATTGCATATCAGAACAGGTTGATCACGAACGTTAAAGGATTGCGCGAAGTGCTATCCGCTGAAAAGGCCAAGAAAGCATGTTCGGTCCAGGTGGGATTGATCGAAGAGATGAGCGATCATATCGGTGAGATCAAAACAATGGTGGATCGAATGGTGGCAGAACGCAAAAAAGCAAATGCATTGCCTGAAATGCGAGAGAAAGCAATTGCTTATTGTGATCATGTCCGTCCATGTCTGGACACGATCCGATACCATGCCGATAAGTTGGAATTGCTTGTGGACGATGAACTTTGGCCACTTCCGAAAATGCGTGAATTACTTTATACACGTTAAGGTCGAACGTGATTTTGGAATTATTTCGAGCCTAACATCCGAAATTCTTCGTTCTTTTGGCAACTTAGAAAGTTGATGCGAAGCATTGCAGGTTCTGCTTATCTTCGCACGGACCATAAGAAATCGGACCAGCCAACCACCACATGACGATACGTAAGTTCCTGACCACCATTAGCTTCGGAATGTTGCTGACCACTGTTACGTTAGCACAAGGTAAACTTGCCATAGAAGCTGATGAGGCATTCAATAAGGGGTTCTATTTCAATGCGATCGAACTTTACAAAAAGGCCTATACGGTTGAAAAGACCGCTAGTGCAAAGGCTGACCTGATCTTCAAAGTAGCCGAGAGCTACCGTGCCTTGGGCGATGCCCAGCAAAGCGAGGTCTGGTACGAAAAGGCCAATAAGGCCCAATACGCTGACCCGATTACCTATTACTGGATCGGTGAGTCCTTGAAGCAGCAAGGCAAGTATGCCGAAGCGATCGCGTCGTTCAATAAGTACAAAGAGAAAAAGCCGAATGATATGCGTGCGGATGCGAGTATCCTCGCGTGCCAGAACGCACAGAAGTGGAAGGATAGCCCTACGCGTTATAGTGTTGACCCTGAGGTGTTGTTGAATACACCGGATTACGATTTTACGCCAGCATTCGCGGATAAGAAGAACGAAATCGTTGTTTTCACCAGTACCCGCGCAGGTGCTAGTGGAACCGACATTGATCAGATCATCGGCACCTCATTCAGTGATCTCTTTACAAGTTCACGTGACCGGTTGGGCAAGTGGAGCGAACCAACAAAACTTCCATCCGAATTGAACACGTTCGGTAACGAAGGTGCACCTATCTTCAATGAAAAGCGCAACTTGATGTATTTCACCCGTTGCCCCATGGAGAAAAAGAAGGTCTATGGCTGCGACATCTGGGTAAGCAAGAAGGTGGGCAACAATTACAGTGCTCCGGAGATGTTGGTCCTTAAGCCAGAGAAGGATAAGAATGATAGCATGTCTATTGGTCATCCAGCACTAACTGCGGATGATGCGACGTTGATCTTCGCTTCAAACGTTGCGTTCGGAGGGCACAAAGGAGGAAAGGACCTGTACTCCATTAAGTTGGACAAGGACGGAAAACCGGTCGGTACGCCGGTAAATCTTGGTGCGGATATCAATACCCCGAAAGATGAGTTGTTCCCGTTCGTGCGAGAGGACGGTTCGTTGTATTTCGCAACATCAGGTTTCCCGGGAATGGGAGGTTTGGATCAATTCCGTGCAGAATCAGCTGGAGATGGAAAATGGACAGCTCCGGAGAATCTAAAGGCTCCCCTGAACAGCCCCTATGACGATTTCGGTATCGTTTACGATGGTAAAGAGGATCGTGGGTATTTTACCAGTAATCGCCCAGGTGGTAAGGGTATGGATGATATCTGGCGCTTCTTCATGCCGAACATGGAGTTCGCACTTCAAGGTACGGTATATGATAAGGTTACCAGTTTGCCTATTTCAGGAGCGAACATCAGCGTAGTAGGAACCAATGGTTCCAACTTCAGTGCAACAACCGACGAAAATGGTGGGTTCAACTTCGCTGAGGATGGAAAGGACCGGTACATCAAGGAGAACACGAGCTACAGCATTTTGGCCGAAAAGGAAGGTTACCTGGTTGTGAAGGATCAGGTAACTACGGTTGGACTTACTGAAAGCACCACGTTCGCGAAGGAGTATTTCTTGCAACCTACCATTGTAGAAGGTTCCGTTGTGGATATCAAACTACCTGAGGTCCAGTATGACCTTGGTAAGTATTTCTTGCGTGATGAGTCTAAAGATAGTTTGGAAACACTCTATCAAACGTTGATCGATAACCCCACGATCGTAATTGAGTTGAGCGCGCATACGGACAGCAGGGATAACGATGCAAGAAACCTGACCCTTTCGCAGAATCGTGCACAGAGTTGCGTAAATTACTTGGTAACAAAGGGTATCGATCCTGCGCGTATGATGCCGAAAGGATATGGCGAGAGCAAGTTGCGGATCTCGGATACACAGATCGCCGCTATGAAGACGAAGGAGGAGCAGGAAGCTGCACACCAGCAGAACCGCCGTACGGAATTCCGCGTATTGCGTTGGGATTATGTGCCGAAAGAAGTTGATACCCCGCCAGCTCCTACGCCTGAGAATTAGATCGATCAATGACGTAAAGAGCATCCACCCGATCGGTGGGTGCTCTTCTATTTTGGACCCATGAGTGCTTCACGCTACGCACAACGCGGTGTTTCTTCTTCCAAGGAAGACGTTCATCAGGCTATTGCCAAGTTGGACAAAGGGCTTTTTCCGAAGGCGTTCTGTAAGGTAGTTGCTGATGACCTTACCGGAAGTGCCGACCATTGTTTGGTGATGCATGCCGATGGAGCAGGCACTAAAAGCGCATTGGCTTACGCTTATTGGAAAGAGACCGGTGATATCAGTGTTTGGAAGGGTATTGCGCAAGATGCGATCGTCATGAATTTGGATGATCTATTGTGCGTAGGGGCGACGGATAACATCCTGCTCAGTAGCACGATCGGTCGGAATAAGGCATTGATACCAGGTGAAGTGATCTCTGAATTGATCAATGGAACCGAGGAGTTCCTTCAAAAAATGCGCGATCTCGGTATCGGGATCCGAAGTACTGGAGGGGAGACCGCGGATGTTGGGGATCTCGTACGCACCGTGATCGTGGATAGTACGGTCGTTTGCAGGATGAAGCGCAATGAGGTGATCGACAATGCACGCATAGCGGCCGGTGATGTGATCGTTGGTTTGGCGAGTTATGGTCAAGCCATATATGAGGATCAGTACAATGCAGGCATGGGCAGTAATGGTCTTACAAGTGCCCGACATGATGTTTTTAATAATTCGTTGGGCACGTCCTACCCGGAGACCTTCGATCCAACAACTCCGAGTGACCTGGTCTACAGTGGACAGGCAGCGCTGATGGATCAACTGGAAGGTACACCGTTGAATTTCGGACAAGCTGTGCTTTCTCCAACGCGCACGTATGCACCCGTCGTGAAAAAGATACTAGCTACCATGCGTGGCCAGATCCATGGCATGGTGCATTGTAGCGGTGGTGCTCAGACGAAAGTGCTTCACTTCGTTGAAGGACTGCGTATCATCAAAGATGACCTATTTCCTGTTCCACCTTTGTTTGCTGCCATTCAACGCATGAGCGGAACTGACCCAAAGGAAATGTATGCTGTCTTCAATATGGGACACCGATTGGAGTTCTATGTTCCTGGTGAATTTGCGCAACAGATCATTGCTATTTCCACCGCCTTTGGGATCGAAGCCAAAGTGATCGGACGGGTGGAGAAAACAGAAAAGAAGGAAGTTGTGCTTACAAGCCCGAATAGCATTTTTACGTATACCGCCTGATCGAGCAACTAGTGAACTGTTGAACGGATAATGAGCACGCTACTTTCAAAACTCTCTGCATTGCATGACCGTCGGGAGGAGATCGGCAAGCAATTGGCCGACCCCAGTGTGATCGCTGATCAGAAACGTTTCGTGGAGCTTAACCGGAATTACCGCGATCTTGAACCGATCGATCTGGCATTCGGCAGGTATAAGCAGATGCACGATGACCTTTCCGGTGCTGAGGAAATGTTGCGTTCAGAGAAGGACGCGGAACTGCTGGAAATGGCACGTTCCGAACGCGATGATCTGCGAGTGGCCATTGAGGCCATGGACGAAGAAGTGCGTATGCTTCTGGTTCCGAAGGACCCGAACGATGAACGGAATTGTACAGTGGAAGTGCGTGCTGGTACCGGAGGAGATGAAGCAAGCCTGTTCGCTGGAGACCTGTATCGCATGTATACCCGGTATTGCGAAGGTCAGGGATGGAAGATCGAGGTAGCCGATGTGAGCGAAGGAACCGCTGGTGGATACAAGGAGGTGATCTTCAATGTGAATGGTACAGGTGCATACGGCGTATTGAAGTTCGAAGCAGGCGTTCATCGGGTGCAACGGGTACCGACAACAGAGGCCAGCGGACGGATACACACGAGTGCAGCGACGGTAACGGTCCTACCCGAAGCAGAAGAGTTCGACGTGGAAGTGCGGGATGCCGACGTAAAAATGGAAACTGCCCGAAGCGGTGGAGCAGGTGGGCAGAACGTGAACAAGGTGGAGACCAAAGTGCGGTTGACCCATATTCCAACTGGAACTGTTGTCATGTGTCAAACGGAACGCAACCAATTGGGCAACCGCTTGAAAGCCATGCAGATGTTACGGAACAAGCTCTACGAGGAACGCCTGCACAAAGAGAATGCTGCGCTAATGGCACATCGAAAGAGCCAAGTGAGCAGTGGAGATCGCAGCGCAAAGATCCGAACGTACAATTTCCCTCAGAGCCGCGTTACCGATCACCGCATAGAACTTACTGTTCACAATCTTACCGAGGTCCTTAATGGAGACCTTCAGGACGTTATCGATGCACTGCAATTAGCGGACAGGACCGAGAAACTGAAGTCGGAAGTTGAATAGAATAGTATCATGTCTATCACTGCGGAAATCCTATTGAACCTTTCATTTGTGCTATGACCCGTGAACAGCTCGTAGCCACGATCCGAAAAAAGAAGAGCCTGTTGTGCGTAGGGCTCGATACTGAGAAGCACTTGGTACCTGAGCACTTCATGGCGGAAAGCCATCCGGTACGTGCGTTCAATGAAGCGATCGTTGAGGTAACACATGATGTTGCCGTAGCCTACAAGCTCAACCTTGCATTCTATGAAGCATTGGGAGATGAAGGTTGGTCAGATCTGGAAGCAACAATTGCATTCATCCGGAGCAAGGGCGATTGCTTCATTATTGCCGATGCCAAGCGGGGGGATATCGGGAATACGGCACGCAAATATGCTGAAGCGTTCTTTGATCGATTGGGTGTGGATGCGGTTACCATATCACCATACATGGGCCGGGATAGTATTGATCCGTTCGTTGGTCGCAACGGTAAATGGGCCATCGTGCTCGGTGTTACCAGCAATGCCGGTGCAATGGATTTTCAATTCTTGAATGTGAATGGTGATCGCCCGTTGTTCGAGACCGTGATCCGTACGGTCTGTACTTGGACCTCTCCCCTGGATACCATGTTTGTTGTGGGAGCGACACGTGCGGATGTACTGGAGCAGGCCAGAGCAGCAGCACCGGATTATTTCTTCCTTATTCCAGGGGTAGGTGCACAGGGAGGTGATCTTGATTCGGTTCTCGATAAATGCATGACCAACGACGGTGGGGTACTTATCAACAGCTCACGCGGGATCCTATATGCAGGCAAGGGAGTTGATGGCGTTCCTGCAGCGCGCAGGGCAGCCTTGGAATTGCAAAGGTCCATGGCCTTGAAAATGATAGCCAAGGGCATCATTGCAAAATGAGTTGATCTGTTTGGTCCTCTAAGTTTTGATCCGTATCTTTTGGCAACCAGTTTGACGGTATTTCTGTCGAATTGTGAGCATCATGGATATTCAGCCGTATCCCGCGTACAGATCTGTTGAAACCAGTCTTGAAAAAGAGAGCCATCTGATAGCAGAGGAGCATGCGCCGTTGTCCGATCCAAGCAATGAAGCAGCAACCTTGCTTCTCGACCCCTCATTTCCGTATGGGGAACATTTGCTCCAGTTCCTCTGGGAACGTCGACTTTTTGATGCACGATCCCTGCGGACCACCGATGGCCATGAAATTGAGATACTTCATCCAGGTTCCATTCAGTCCAACAGTGGACCTGATCTCGTCAACGCCCGGATCCGGATCAATGGTCAGCAGTGGGTGGGTACAGTTGAGGTGCACGTGCGCGCAAGTGAATGGGTCAGGCATGGCCATCAGCATGACCCTGCCTACAATAATGTCATTCTCCACGTGGTCCACACCTATGATGCACCGGTCCGCACTTTGAATGGTCAATTGCCACCTGCTGTTGAATTGGCCGGGCGCATTGATAAAGAGCGAGTTCTTCTTCACTTGGAGCTTATGAAGAACCGTAATGAGGTGCCCTGTGCAAAGCATTTGAATCGAGTGGATCCATCGCGAATAGGTCCCTGGTTGGATCGTGTTCTTGTTGAACGCCTCGAGCAGAGAACCGAAGGCGTAGAAAATGTTTACAAAGCATTGAATGGTGACACGGCTGAAGCGTTCTACCACATGCTTTTGATCGGATTCGGCTTCAAAGTGAACGCTGAACCATTCGCGATGCTTGCACATTCTCTTCCTCTCAAGACTTTGCTCAAATACCGTGACGATCCCTTTCGGACGGAAGCATTGCTATTTGGTCAGGCAGGTCTGTTGCGTACGGACTTCATTGATGATCACCCTCGAGGTCTACAAGCCGAGCATCGGGTATTGGGCCAATTGCATGGCCTTTCGCCAGCGCCGTTGGCTGCCTGGAAATTCGGAAGAATGCGCCCTTCGAACTTTCCGACGATCCGGATCGCTCAGGTCGCCGCACTTATAACGCGACTGGATGGTCACTTTGGTGCCTTGTTGGAACATGATGATCCGGAACCATTGATCGATATGTTCGATCTCGAAGCCTCGACCTACTGGAACACGCATTATCGGTTCGATTCCGAGAGTAAATTCGAGCCCAAACGGTTGGGTCGGTCCAGCGCTGAGCGATTGGTCGCTAATGTGCTAGTGCCCTATCTTTTTGGAATGGGAAAGGTTCAAGGTCAGCCCCACCTCGCTGAACGTGCATTCAAGCTGTTGGAATGCCTCTCTCCTGAAGTGAATAAGATCACCGCGAACTGGGTTTCACTTGGCGTCACGAATCCCAATGCAGCGCGCAGTCAAGCACTGATACAGCTCAATAATTCATACTGTAGGAAACGTCATTGCTTATCTTGCGTCATTGGAGCAGAGTTGCTCAAGAACCCGTGATGATCGATCGGACCAAAACTGCGCTGGAACGTCAATTCTTCGGCGTTTGCCATTGGTGGGGCCAAAAGCTCAACATCAAGACGGAGCAAGTGCGGCTTTCGTTCATTTACCTTAGTTTCATAACCGTCGGGCTGCATTTGGTCGTTTATTTGGTCATGGCCTTCGTTCTAGAGCATAAGGAGCGGATCAAAAGGCCGTTCGCCAAGCGAAGTTCTGTCTGGGAGCTTTAAGTAATTGCCCGCTTTTATACGGCCCGCATGTTCTTAGCTTTGAAAGATCGTTCATTTGCAGAACAGACAACGAGTTCAACTTTCACCTATGTTCCGTCGGACTGCACGTAAGCTGATCATTGGTAAGGGGTTACCCTTGGATTCCATCAAGCAACCGACAGTAAGGAAGAGGGTTGAGAACGTTGCTGCCATCTGGAACAATACGTATCAGGAAGATGCTGGGTTGGAAAAGTTGGTCCGATTGATCCTGGCCACATCCCAATTCCTCTTTCCCGGCATGTATATAAAACATCTGTTCTGGCGAAAAGGAGCGCTGGTCCAGGATTTTGCAATTGAAGTATTCGTTCTGCTCAAGACCGCCTTTCCGTTATTGATGCTTTATTTCGGATGGGCCGATAGGGCTTGGGTATTATGGCTTGTGTTTTATTTAATGCTTGAAACACTGATCTATATACCCACCTTGATATTCGCTTCGGATAACTTTTCCAATCCGCGTTCATATCGTCGTTCCAAGATCATGATCTTCATCAATTATTTGGAGGTCGTATTCTCCTTTGCCGTGATCTACGCGGCTGGCAACTACCTCAATGCGCCTTTCCGTCATTGGTTCGATCCCTTGTATTTCAGTTTCATGTCCACTAGCACCATTGGTTATGGTGACCTGTTCCCGATCACACCAACTGGAAAAGTGCTGGTCTCTTTGCAATCCTTGTTCTACTTGAGCTATATCGTACTCTTCATCGATTTTTTTCGAAAGGGGAAAGAGCCCGGATATTTCGGGGAGAAACAGGCGTGATCCGATCCGGATCGCTGGTTTAGTTTCGCCACATGAAGATCTTGATCACAGGAAGCAATGGCTTGCTCGGACAGAAACTGATCGTAGCCCTTCGGAATGATCCGGAGGTAACACTTATCGCGACATCGAGAGGAGAGGATAGAACTCCGAATGCACTAGTGGATCAGTATCGGAAACTGGACGTTACGGACAAAGGCGAAGTTGATGCTGTTTTCGATGCTGTTCGTCCGGATACCGTGATCCATACCGCCGCAATGACGAATGTCGATGCCTGCGAGCTGGACCCTGAAGCGTGTAATTTGCAGAACATCACGGCCACGGAGCATTTGATCGCCGCTGCGAAAAAGCACGGTACCCACTTTGTATTCCTCAGTACTGATTTCATTTTCGATGGTAAGGATGGCCCGTATCGCGAAGAAGACGCAGCTGCCCCATTGAGCATCTATGGGCAAAGCAAATTGGAAGGTGAGCAGCTCGTGATGAATTCGGGTCTTGCTCATTGGGCCATTGCACGAACGATCATTGTTTATGGTGTAGCAGCTGGGCTTAGCCGCAGTAACGTAGTGCTTTGGGCAAAAGGGGCTTTGGAAAAAGGTTCTCCGATCAATGTAGTTGATGATCAATACCGAATGCCAACACTTGCTGAAGACCTTGCAAATGGATGTATCCTGATAGCGAAACGCAAAGCAACAGGGGTCTACCACCTAAGCGGGCCGGACGGTATGACCATTCTTGAGCTGGTCCAGCGAGTGGCTAAGTACTACGATCTGGATGATTCGATAGTGACCCGAATTGATTCAGTGAGCCTTTCTCAGCCTGCTGAACGTCCGCCTCGAACAGGATTTGTGCTGGATAAGGCGCGAAAGGAGCTGGGCTATGAGCCGCATAGTTTCGAAGAAGGGTTGGGCATTCTCACGGAACAATTGGCCGGAGAAAAGCGCTGATCTTCACTTTTTTCGGAATTCGCTTTTGAGCCCGATGAAGTTGGGCATCCATCGAAGTTGTTTCTACGATGAGAGATCGGTGAAATGGCCTCTTAATATTCCTTTCTTTGTCTGTGGCTAATAAGAAACGACACAGGATCACGGACAATAGACCGTTGAAGGAAAAGCTCAAGGACCTGGGTAATTTGCACGCAGGTGAACGTCATGGATTCTTACTGATCGTGTTGGTGCTATTGATCTCCTCGGTATGGGTGGGATATATGAAATTCGTTTACGCGCCACCAGCCAGAGACCTTTCAGCGCTCAAAGCTGAAATGGAGACCTGGTCGGCACTGCGTTCCGAGAAGATGACCTCGAATAGTGTTGAATTAGCAGAACCCTTTCCGTTTGATCCGAATACAATTGAACGATCGGAGTGGTTAGCGCTGGGATTATCAGAACGGCAGGTTGATGGCATTGAACGGTACGTTACCAAAGGCGGAGAGTTCCGTTCCAAAAAAGACGTGGAGCGGATGTACACGATCAGTCCGGAAATGTATGCACGGTTGGAACCATATATCCTACTGCCGGACAGCTTTGTGCGAGCTGTACGTCCGCAGAATGAAAAGAAACAATGGCAGCAGTACACCAAGGATAGCGCCACTTATGAGAACAAGGATCCTTATGTTCGTAAGACCTTGAATAGGGTGGAGGTCAATACAGCGGACTCCATAGCTCTTGTTGCTCTGCCTGGGATCGGCCCTTCTTTTGCCAAGGGCATTATCAAGTATAGGAATATGCTCGGCGGTTTTCATTCACTTGAACAATTGGAGGAAGTCTATGTTCTACGCGATAAGCCGGATGCCATCGCTCGGATGAAGGAACTCTTAACACTTGACCCGAGTGCCGTTCATTACATCCCGATCAATTCATGTACCGTGGAACAGCTTGCAGAACACCCTTATGCTCGTTGGAAGATCGCTAAGCCATTGATCGCTTATCGTACGCAACATGGACCATTTGCGAGGATCGAGGACATTCAGAAGTGCGTTATGGTCACTGATAGTGTATACGCTCGACTGGCGCCTTACCTTACGCTGGAATGAGGTGTTCAGGTAATTGTAAAAGGCAGATAAGTTGTGTATGGAAAACTGTGGTCCGATCACCTAAATTCGCACCCCCATCGTGAAAGATCTTAATACACGTCTTGCTGCCGCGATCCGCGCAGTGCCGGATTTCCCTAAGCCAGGTATCCTTTTCCGTGATATAACACCGGTTCTGGAAGACCCCCAGCTCAGCGCAAGTTGTGTTGATGGCTTTCGCGAAGCACTGGCTGACATTAGAATAGATGCCATCGCCGGGATCGAAAGCCGCGGTTTCTTGTTCGGTATGCCGCTGGCTTTAGCGCTGGATGTGCCATTCGTAACAGTGCGGAAAAGAGGGAAATTACCGTGGAAGACCGTGAGCTACAAGTATGACCTTGAATACGGAAGTGCTGAGGTGGAAATGCACGTCGACAGCGTTAAGCCCGGCATGCGTGTACTCGTACATGATGATCTGCTTGCGACCGGAGGAACAGCGGTAGCCGCAGCAGAACTGATCAAAAAGCAAGGCGGTATCGTTGCCGGTTTTAGTTTCTTGATCGAACTCGAATTCTTGAACGGCGTTGAACGCCTCAAACCTTATAACGCGCAGATCATCCGATTGATCTCTTATTGAATACCATGGAATTCAGCACTACGGAGAACCAGACCATGATCGCACAAGCCGTGCGTGACCTTTGCGAGCGTGAATTACGCCCCAATGTGATGGATTGGGACGAAAGTCAACATATGCCGATCGACCTTTTCAAGAAACAATTCGGTCCTGCAGGGATGCTGGGGGTGTTGGTTCCGGAAGAATATGGTGGAGCAGGTTTAGGCTATTTCGAGTATGTGACCACGATCGTTGAAGTAGCCAAGATCTGTGGATCCGTGGGCCTGAGCGTAGCAGCGCATAACAGTTTGTGTACCGGCCATATCCTGCAATTCGGTAGTCACGAACAAAAACTGAAGTGGTTGCCTAAGCTGGCCTCTGGCGAATGGTTGGGTGCATGGGCACTTACCGAACCGAATACCGGCAGTGATGCTATGCGTATGAAATGCACCGCGCGCAAAGAAGGCAATGAATGGGTCCTGAACGGTACGAAATGTTGGATCACACACGGTCAATGCAGTGATGTGGTCGTCGTAATTGCGCGTACTGGTGATCTGCTGGACAGTAACGGGATGACCACCTTTGTTGTGGAACGCGGGACCATAGGTCTTAAAGCCGGCAAGAAGGAGAATAAGTTGGGCATGCGCGCTAGTGAGACTGCCGAAGTGATCTTTGAAGATTGCAGGGTGAGCGAGGCGAACATTCTTGGTAAAGAGGGTGATGGGTTCAAGCAGGCCATGAAGGTGTTGGATGGTGGCCGCATTAGTATTGCGGCGTTGAGCCTTGGCATTGCCAAGGGTGCGTTCGAGGCAAGTGTCAAATACGCCAAGGAACGGGAGCAATTCGGCCAACCGATCGCCAATTTCCAGGCCATCGCGTTCAAACTGGCCGATATGGCTACCCGCATTGAAGCTGCGGAGCTGCTTACATTAAGCGCTGCCGATCTCAAGAACAGGCACAAAAAGATGACCACGGAAGGTGCAATGGCCAAGTATTATGCAAGCGAGGTTTGCGTTTGGGCGAGCAATGAAGCCGTGCAGATCTTCGGTGGATATGGCTACACAAAGGACTTCCCTGTGGAGAAATTCTACCGTGACAGCAAGCTTTGCACCATTGGAGAGGGTACCAGCGAGATCCAGAAAGTGGTGATCAGTAGGAATGTGCTGAAGGCTTAGGTCCAGAACGTAGGAAGTATCATGATCCCAACTAAGATCGGTTCATGGTCTTCGATGGACCGAATAATATTTCTTTGATACGTGCTTGCGGCGATCGATCCGCTCCTTATATTTGCGCCCCCTAAGCGAAAAAGACACAGGCATATGCTGATCATTCCGGTAAAAGAAGGCGAGAGCATCGATAAGGCGCTCAAGAAGTTCAAGAAGAAATTCGAGCGCACCCAGACAATGCGTCAATTGCGCAAGCGTCAGGCGTTCATTAAGCCTTCAGTGAACCGTCGTAAAGAAATGATCCGTGCAGCATACAAGCTTACGTTGCAAGTAGCGGACGATTAGTAGCAACCGACCCCTCACCGAAAGGCGAAAAGATCATCCAGGTCTTTTCGCCTTTTTTTGTCATAGGTCTCGCTACATCCGGGTTTGATCAGGTTGGCCTGATCTACTGCCTGCAACGAACAAACCGTAATTAACAACTCGTTGGGCAACGCACTGGACCGATCTCAACCGCCGTTACCTTGGTCGTAATGTTATTGGACCGGTTCGTTGATCATCTTACTTACGAAAAACGCTTCAGTCCACATACGGTTTCTGCCTACCAACGGGATATCAAGCAGTTCGCGACTTTCCTCAAAGCATTCGGAGTGAATGAACCGGAGAAAGCCACGGATAAAGTAGTCCGCTTGTGGATGATGAACCTTATGGAGGAGGACACAGGTCCACGAAGTGTGAATCGAAAGCTCAGTTCGCTGCGCAGTTTCTTCCGATTTGCACGGATCACGGGTTCCATTACTACGGACCCTACTGCTCTGGTCGATCCACCTAAAACACCAAAGCGGTTACCGGAATTTGTTGAAGAACAGAAGATCGGGCGTATGTTCGATGACCTGCAATGGCCGGAAGGGTTCAAAGGAATGACGCACCGGTTGATCCTTGAATTGCTCTATTGCACAGGTATGCGTTTGGCAGAGCTCATGGGACTCAAGATCGGAGATATAGACCTTGGATCGAACAGCCTGAGAGTACTGGGTAAACGCAATAAAGAACGGATCATTCCAATTGGCGATGAATTGACCAGAAACATTGCGAATTACATAACGGAACGGACCGCCCTTCACGGAGGAGCGAGAGCAGCTGACGCTTTACTGTTGGATAAGCATGGTGAACCGTTTGCCCGCCGTACCGTACAAAGACTCGTAACACATTATCTTAGTGGGGTCACCTCACAAAAAAAACGTAGTCCTCACGTCCTGAGGCATACCTTCGCTACACACATGTTAGAACACGGTGCTGACCTTAATGCAGTAAAAGAGATCCTTGGACATGCGAATCTTGCGGCCACACAGGTCTACACCCATAACACGGTAGAAAAACTTAGAAAAGTCCATGCTCAAGCCCATCCAAGAGGAGGAGCTTAGCGCCATGTAGAACCAACCAATTATTCAAGACCATGAACGTGAACGTCCATTCCATTCATTTCAATGCCGATGCTAAACTGGTAGAGTTCATCAAAACAAAACTGAATAAACTAACACAATTCAATGACAGCATACTATCCGGTGATGTGTTCCTGAGATTGGAACACGATGGTGACAACCGAGAGAACAAAGTAGTTGAGATCCGCCTTGCTGTTCCAGGCAATGACCTATTTGCCAAACGACAAGGTAAATCGTTCGAAGAGGCCGCAGTAAACACGATAGAGGCGCTTCGTAGCCAAGCCGAAAAGACCAAGGAGAAGTCCCGTTCGGTATAAGTGGTGATCCACCTTTCGTGTGAACGAACAAGGCCATTACGTCAGTGTAGTGGCCTTTTTTGTGTTATAGTTGCAACCTTTGATCAACCTAACAACGGGCCTTTGGGGCCGTTTTCATTGTTCTTTAGCTTGCGGAAATTCACCGTGTGCGCTGGGGATAGTAGCGTTGCCCCGATCAAAGTACATGCCGAACTCAATTTTCTTTCAACCATACTTTGGTGGGAACCGGATCTTTTTCTACCTTTGCAGGCCCAAATCGGGACCTTATGGTTTCGAAGAAGGAAAACGTACGTTCTTTTCTTTGTTGTACAGGCCAATGTAGCTCAGCTGGTAGAGCAGCTGATTTGTAATCAGCCGGTCGGGGGTTCGAGTCCCTTCATTGGCTCCGTGAATTGGTTCAGGGGAGATACCCAAGCGGCCAACGGGGGCAGACTGTAAATCTGCTGTCTTACGACTTCGTAGGTTCGAATCCTGCTCTCCCCACCAAAACACTCCACGGAGCCGCTAATGTCGCTTCCAGACAAAAGCAAAGGTGAAGAGAAGTTGAACCCTAATACGCGGAACAACCGATAGGCACCATTTGATCAATTCCATCTCGATGGGAACCTACTGGTAAGAACCGAAAGATGATCTCCTTTTCAGTTATCGCTGCCACTTTACGAGGTGCGAGAAACAGAAAGTGAACGACCAAAGACCAATACCGGAGGAAGTAAGTCGGTAAGTGGGCCGTTCCAAAAACGGACCGTTCAATACTGATGGATAGCCACCAAAACCAAATGCGGGAGTAGCTCAGTTGGTAGAGCATCAGCCTTCCAAGCTGAACGTCGCGGGTTCGAGTCTCGTCTCCCGCTCTACTGAAGAACACCGGATGTCTCTTGAAAAAGAGAAGTTAAAGTGTGAATGAAGAATGAACAGATCAGCCTTTGTAGCTCAGAGGTAGAGCACTTCCTTGGTAAGGAAGAGGTCCCGGGTTCAATTCCCGGCAAAGGCTCAACAGCGAATACTAGGCACTGGCGTAGACGATGGTTTCGATACGCTTGGTACAACGAATAAAGGACCTTAACAACAGGAACAATACCGAACCAAAATGGCAAAGGAGACTTACAAAAGGGATAAACCCCACGTCAATATCGGTACCATCGGTCACGTTGACCATGGTAAGACCACGTTGACCGCAGCAATAACAACAGTTCTGGCCGGCAAAGGCCTTTCCGAATTGCGCAGCTTCGATTCTATCGATAACGCACCGGAGGAAAAAGAACGCGGTATTACCATTAACACCTCACACGTGGAGTATTCGACGGCTGCCCGTCACTATGCGCACGTTGATTGCCCAGGCCACGCTGACTATGTGAAGAACATGGTTACCGGTGCTGCACAAATGGACGGAGCTATTCTCGTTGTAGCTTCTACTGATGGTCCAATGCCACAGACCCGTGAGCACATTCTTCTTGGTCGTCAGGTTGGCGTTCCGAAGTTGGTCGTATTCATGAACAAAGTGGATATGGTGGATGATGCTGAATTGCTCGATCTCGTTGAGATGGAGGTTCGCGAGCTTCTTTCATTCTATGATTATGATGGTGACAATACTCCTGTGATCCGTGGTAGCGCTTTGGGCGGACTGAACGGTGAGGCGAAGTGGGTTGATAGCATCATGGCTCTAATGGATGCTGTTGATACTTGGATCCCTGTTCCTCCACGTGAGGTTGACAAGCCTTTCTTGATGAGCGTAGAGGACGTGTTCTCGATCACAGGTCGCGGAACTGTTGCTACCGGCCGTATCGAAACAGGTGTTGTAAAGACCGGCGAAGAGGTGGAGATCATCGGAATGCAGGAAGAAAAGATGAAAAGCACCTGTACTGGTGTTGAAATGTTCCGCAAGCTTCTCGATCGTGGTGAGGCCGGTGACAACGTTGGTCTTCTTCTTCGTGGTATTGAGAAAGATCAGATCCGTCGTGGTATGGTCATCGCTAAGCCAGGAAGTATTACGCCACACACCGATTTCAAAGCTGAGATCTATGTGTTGAAGAAAGAAGAGGGTGGACGTCACACACCATTCCATAATAAGTATCGCCCTCAGTTCTACTTCCGCACAACGGACGTTACCGGAGAGATCACTATGGAAGCTGGTCGTGAGATGATCATGCCTGGTGATAACGTAACGATCAGTGTACAATTGATCGTTCCGATCGCTATGTCCAAGGGTCTTCGTTTCGCTATTCGTGAAGGTGGACGTACCGTAGGAGCTGGACAGGTAACAGAGATCGTTAAGTAAATTCCAAAACCTCAGGAGGCAAGGCTGATCTGCCGTACGGCAGATCAGCCTTCGCCACCCGAAGGGTAGGGGAAACAGGAACAGACCTACGGGTGTAGCTCAATTGGTAGAGCGAAGGTCTCCAAAACCTTAGGCTGCGGGTTCGATTCCTGCCACCCGTGCAAGTAAAAGACAGAACAAGTGGCAAGCATAAAAACATACGTTAGCGAAAGCTACAACGAGTTGGTTCACAAAGTGAGTTGGCCTACTTGGAAGGACCTGCAGGCCAGCGCTATCGTTGTGCTTGTTTCAGCGTTGATCATTTCATTGATCATCTTTTTGATGGACTACATCTTTGGGGTGCAGAACATGGGCCAAGGGGATACCAATCCATGGAAAGGTATGATCGGGTTTATCTATAAGCTGATCCAATAAGCGTTATGGCCGAGACAACGACATCAACCAAGAAATGGTACGTGGTACGTGCCATCAGCGGTAAGGAAAAGAAGGTGAAGGAATTGATCGATAACGAGATCCGTCGTTCAACACTCGGGAACCACGTAGCGCAAGTGCTTATTCCAATGGAGAAGTTCTTCCAGATCCGTGATGGAAAAAAGGTAAGCAAGGAGCGAAATTTCTTCCCGGGTTATGTTCTTATGGAGGCTGATCTTACCGGTGAGATTGCTCACACGATCAAACAAATGCCGAATGTGATCGGCTTTCTTGGCTCTGAAAAGGGCGGCGAGCCAATGCCATTGCGGCAGGCAGAAGTGAACCGGATCCTCGGAACGGTTGATGAACTAGCCGATTCGGATGAAAGTAACCATAACCCGTTCCATATGGGCGAGACTGTAAAAGTCATCGATGGGCCTTTCAATGGTTTCAATGGAATGATCGAGGAGATCAACGAAGAAAAGAAGAAGCTTAAAGTGATGGTGAAGATCTTCGGTCGGAAGACTCCGCTTGAACTTAGCTTCATGCAAGTAGAAAAAGAAATGTGAGGTTGTTCGCAATCGCACATCCGTTACACGATCAGTGCATCGTGCATAGAAAAGAAAAACCAGTCCGAGTCCACCTTAGGTGAACGTTAAACAGGACACAACAAACGAAGAATGAAAGAAGTATCGGGCCTCATTAAACTCCAGATCAAGGGAGGAGCGGCCAACCCATCACCACCTGTCGGACCAGCTCTTGGTGCCAAAGGGGTAAACATCATGGAGTTCTGCAAGCAGTTCAATGCGCGCACGCAGGACAAAGCAGGTAAAGTTCTTCCTGCAGTGATCACCGTCTATAGCGACAAGTCGTTCGACTTTGTGATCAAAACTCCACCAGCTGCAGTGCAGATCATCGATGCTGCCAAGATCAAAGGCGGTAGTGGTGTTCCACACAGTCAAAAAGTGGGAAGCGTTTCTTGGGATCAGGTGAAAGCCATTGCCGAGGATAAAATGCCCGACCTCAATTGCTTCACCGTTGAAGGCGCCATGCGAATTGTGGCTGGAACTGCGCGTAGCATGGGTGTAACAGTAACAGGAGATCAACCATTCTAAACCCAGCACGCTATGGCACAG
>JAGNUG010000129.1 GCA_017987115.1 Flavobacteriales bacterium
TGCATGAAACCATGGTAAGCATGAACACAGCGGCCGTACCGATCGCTATTGATCCGAGCCATTGCTCAACCTGATGGAATTCCGGTAGGAAAATGTCCAAGAGCCATTCTGCTGAGAGAATGAGCAGACCTGTACAAAACAGGAACAGGAAAACGTGTGTTGTAATGATCTTCTTCATTCAAGCAAGGTCCTCTCCAGGTTGGGATGGATCGAGCCGATCAGATCATCGGAACTTTCCCAACGTAGGGATCGGTTCAACCATACCGTATTGAACCGGGTTCGCAACCCTTCGGTAGACTTCCATCCCACGCACACGGATCGGGCCTTTTGAGCGGTTGTGAATATAGGCGCGCGCAACGGCAGGTTCATTGCCACTTGCGTTACTGAATGTCCCCGCAACCACCAATGGAACCAATCCGGTCGCATGTTGTAGTGGCTTCAATTCTCCGGTTCGATAGAACACCGTACTGTCGTCCTGGACCAATTCGAAGACGACCGCAACCTCGCTTGAGCTGTCCGTTCCGTCGATCTCAAGAATAACCTCGAATTCGTCATTCCGACCGATCATCGGATCTGGGTTTTTCAACTCGATCAAGATCCCGTATTCACGATCAGTGAAGTCCCAATACGGAATAGAGTCGGCATCATAACTTATGGGCAGGTCCGTATGAAGTTGCCAACTGAACAAGGAAATAGATGACTGATCCAGAGGTGGGTCAATGCCCGGAATGACCGATGTAATGTAATTCCGACCGGTGCCAGGAACAGAACTTCCATTCGCTTTCTCGAACACGAACGTTTGTCCTTCCATGTAGTCATGGCGTTCAACTAAGGCTGGGAAATAATACTGGATCCGTGCCAACTGCTCTGTTGGTGAGCCGTTGCTGAACCCATAGAACACTCTGGTCTCTTCGGAGTTGCGAAGAATGTTGTCCAATTGCGGTCGTTCCTGCTCCATCCGCATCTGAACATGGGGCATTGCTCCCGGTGCAATGTTCCAGTGCTTTTCGTAGAATGCGATCACTTCATTCGGTGCATCAATAATGGCGAGTTGGCTGTTCTTATGTGCAGTTATTACGCCTTGTACGATGGCTTCGTACTTCGATGCATAGAACACGTCGAAATGATGTCGTTCGTTGATCAACGTTACTGTGGAAACTGTAGCTAGTAGAGTGCAAAGCGCAATGGTGATCCATTTATCCAGATCGCCTAATCCCTTCAACAACAACAACATGATGTAAGGAAAACTGAATAGCACCAACGAATATTGGATCACTGGCGCCCGCCAAACGCTATACGCCAAACCGATGGCCAATGGCATAATGCCCCAGCAAGCGAGGACCCAATTCGAAGGGCCTTTCACACGCTTTATCCTAGTTCCTCTACTGATCGCTCCTATGATCGTACCGATCAAGACCAAGGCCAGTAACATGGAACAATGGGCGATCCACCATGCGTAGTCCATGATCCAATTGCGGTCGGGTGCAGCTAGCCATTCACTAAGCCCACCTTGCCCAAGTTGATGAAGGAAAATTGGGATATTCGGTACGTAAAGCGCGATCACAACTCCACACATGATCATGTAGTGTTTTCGTTGTTCGGCACGGATCAATAAAAACGCTGTTCCCACCATCAGAACAGCGAGAAGCATGGAGAAGTGGTGCGTGTATGCACTGAACAACGCGGCAATACCAATGCCGATCAACGCGCGTTTGCTGTCGAGGGCGACATACCGGGTCAATTGGTCAGCCAGCAATGCTGTGGTGAAGAAGCCCATGGCATAAGGGCGCGCTATCTGCGCATACATCACGGTGTACTGCAGCGTTGCAAGAATGGCTATTAGGACCAAGGCGACTGAGGAGGTTGTCCAGGCTTGAGCAAACCGAAAGAGAAAGAACAATGCGGTCAGTGCTAGTATGGTGAATGGAAGTTTCACAACATGCTCCTTCACGCCGAATAGACCTGTCCATATCCACTCGAAGACCTGAACTCCCGGGGGATGGGTGTCAAGGTCCATTACGCCGTGCTGAATTGTTTCGGTCAACGATGGATAGATGCGGACCAATGCACTGATCTCGTCATGGGTGTACGGTATGCTCGTGTAATTCCAGAACCGGAGAACAGCAGCGAGAACGAACAGACTGATGAATGTCCATCGCACCCAACCAGCACCGGGAAAGAACGTTGTACCGTAACGCGCGATGTGCTCCCGCCAGCGCATTATTCGCGTTCCATATCGCGTTGCAGGTCCTTCGCTTTCAAACTCTCGCGCTTATCGAACATTTTCTTGCCCTTCGCCAATGCGATCTCCATCTTGGCAAATCCGTTCGGTGCGATGAATAGCCTGGTTGGGATCACCGTCATCCCAACATCCTTCATTTTCTTTTTCAGCTTTTCCAGCTCGCTTGTGTGCAGGAGCAATTTACGATCACGCTTCGGTTCATGCACGTAGTGGATATTGGTGCCATACTGATTGATCTGCATGTTCCGAACAACCAATTCATTCCCAATGAACGCACAGAATGCCTCGCTGATGCTCGCGCCACCGGCACGAATGCTCTTGATCTCCGAACCCATCAGGATGATGCCGCACTCGTAGGTATCGAGCAAGTGGTACTCGAAACCCGCTTTACGGTTTTTTACATCGATCTTAGGGCTTGCCATTACGGCGCGAAACTACGGAGACCTTGGTTGTTCCTTGCTGGTTGTTGGTCGACATTCATGAAACCTTCGGTTCCAGATAAGAACGTTTCATAAAGAAGACACCGATCTACGCCAATAACAACAACCAAGATCCAACAATTATCAACCTAACGCCACATCCAGGATCATCATCACCAGAAATCCTCCGATGAAGCCAAGTGTTGCAACGTCCGTGTACTTGTCCTGCTGTGTTTCAGGGATCACCTCTTCCACAACAACGTAGATCATGGCACCTGCCGCAAAGGCCAAGGCGTAGGGGAGAACAGGCTGCATCCAGATCACCGCCATAGCGCCGACCACACCTGCTATAGGCTCCACGATCGCGCTGAGTTGACCGTACATGAAGCTTCTTCTGCGGCTTACACCTAATCTTCGTAACGGCATACTTACGGCAATTCCCTCAGGGAAATTCTGAAGCCCGATACCGATCGCTAGCGCCACCGCACCACCGATCGTAGCTTCCGGCATTCCTGCTGCTACACCGCCGAACAACACGCCAACCGCAAGTCCTTCCGGAATGTTGTGCAGGGTAATTGCCAATATCAATAGGGTAGTGCTACGCCATTCCGTTCTAGGGCCTTCACTGTTCTTCGGATCGAAGTTGATGTGCAGGTGTGGAACATATTTATCCAGCACGAACAGGAACATGGCACCTGCTGCAAATCCAATGGCAGGTGGAAGCCACTTGATCATGCCAAGGCGCTCACTGATCTCAATGCTGGGTGCCAACAAGCTCCAGAAACTGGCTGCGATCATTACCCCTCCGGTAAATCCCAACATACCGTCGAGCCATTTACGGCTAAGGGTCTTGAAGAAGAACACGATCGAGGCACCAGCTGCCGTTACCAGCCATGTGAATGTGGTGGCCAGGAATGCCGCAAGGATCGGGTCGATGCTCTCAAAGTAGTGTATGATGGCCCTCATCCTGTTCTATGCTTTTGCGGGCTCAACTTGGAGTTGATCGGCCACCAATGCACTCAGGGTGTAAGTCGGCCCTTGTTTGCTCCGCAGTTCCACACTGCCATCAAAGGCCAATTGTGCTTCTATTTGAAAGATCATTCCAATACCAATGCCTTTTTGATCCAGAAGATGGAGCAATTGATCGCTCGGGTCTTTCACTGCCGCAATACGGACGCGTTCTCCAACTGCACAGGTCGTCATGGATCTCAATGTTCTTGTTTTTACTCTGCCTTGACTATCCGGGATAGGGTCGCCGTGCGGATCAAATTGTGGCTTGCCTAAGTACTCATCCAGATTGTTGGTGAGCTTATCGCTACTAACATGTTCCAATTGCTCTGCCACATCATGGACTTCATCCCAACCGAACCCTAAACGCTCAACTAAAAAAGTTTCCCATAAACGGTGCTTTCGAACCAGTTTCAATGCGGCGGTCCTGCCTTTCGATGTAAGCTGTACGCCATGATACGGCGTGTGTTTCATCAGCCCTTTTTCAGCCAATTTCTTCAACATGACAGTTACACTACTGGCCTTGATTCCCAATCGTTCTGCCATGTCCGAGGTCGAAGCGTTGCTGTTCTCTTCGGTCAGTGCATGCACGGCCTTGATATGGTCTTCTTCGCTGCGGCTTAACATTTCTCCTAGTTGATGCAAATATATGGGTTCTGTCGAGTCTAGATAAATTTTTAGTCGAAACTAAATTTTTGGATATCTTTGTATCGATTTTGAGGACATTGTATACACTCTTGGTCTGGTGCTCAGCGCTACACACAGTGGCCCAAACGCGCACTGTCTCCGGAACAATAGTCTCCGGAAGTGATCCGGTTCCTTTCGCAAGTGTCGCCCTTAAAGGGGAGTCAGTTGGTACCTCTTCGAACCTTAAAGGGTTCTTTACCTTGGAATTACAGAACATCAAGTCCGGTACATTGATTATCAGCGCGGTAGGTTTCTCCACCGTGCAATTGGAGTTGGCCACATCTTCTTCGACCGCAATTGATCTCGGAATTATTGCTTTGGAACAAAATTCCACGGATCTGGAGGAAGTAGTGGTCACAGGGACCATGCGAGAGGTCACTCGCAGCGAGAGTCCGGTGTCGGTGGAAGTGATCACACCTGCATTGTTCCGAAAGAATCCCAGTCCTGCGTTGTTCGATGCCGTAGGAATGGTAAATGGCGTAAGGCCTCAGATCAATTGCAGCGTATGCAATACAGGGGATATCCACATCAACGGCATGGAAGGTCCATACACCATGGTGTTGATCGATGGAATGCCGATCGTAAGTGGCCTAAGTACTGTATATGGTCTCAGCGGTATACCTACCAGTTTGGTGGAACGTGTCGAGATCGTTAAAGGCCCCGGTTCTTCTTTATATGGAAGTGAGGCAATGGGTGGCCTTGTGAACGTCATCACCAAGGACCCAGTGTTGGCACCAAAGGCTTCGGTGGACCTAATGGCAACTTCCTACCAAGAATACAATGCGGATATCGGTTTGCGCTTGGGGCATCAGAAGGTGAGCGATCTATTGGGTGTGAGCGTATACAATTACTCCGCTCCGGTCGATCTGAACAACGATGGTTTTACAGATGTAACTCTACAGAAAAGGTTTTCCATCTTCAACAAATTCGCCATTCGTCGACCTGGGAATAAGGTGGCAAGTATTGCAGCGCGGTATGTGTATGAAGATCGTTGGGGAGGTGATCTGAACTGGACGCCGGCTTTTGCAGGTGGTGATAGTTTATACGGTGAGACCATCGCCACACGCAGATGGGAAGTGATCGGGCAGTACCAACTCCCTGTCCCCGGAAATTTGACCGCACAGGTAAGTGCCAACGGACATCAGCAACGATCATTCTATGGAACCACGCCTTATGATGCAGACCAACATGTTGTCTTCGCACAACTTTACGGTACCAAGCGCTTTGGAGCAAGGCATGATGCACTGTACGGCTTTGCGTATCGATGCACGTGGTATGATGACAACACGGCAGGGACTGCGCGGTATGAAGGCGAAGTGAAATACAATGCGCCGCAGACCTTAACACTACCAGGCCTGTTCTTGCAAGATGAATGGAGCGTTACGGAATCGCATAAATTGTTACTCGGTTATCGCGTTGACCATGATCGGAATCATGGGCTGGTCCAAAGCCCGCGTGTTGCTTATAAATGGGCTCCTAACGGGCGTTGGGCCGTTCGAGCCAACTTCGGAACGGGATATCGCGTGGTGAATCTATTCACCGAGGAACACGCAGCACTGACCGGTTCACGCGAAGTAGTGATAGAAGGAGATCTGTTGCCGGAGCGTTCATTGAACGGAACACTGAACATCGTACGAAAATGGGCCGCTGAAAAACGCTTCTTTGGTGTAGATGGATCGTTGTTCTACACACATTTCAGCAATCGCATTCTTCCTGATTACAATACCGATCAGGATCAGATCATTTACCGGAACCTCAATGGTCATGGCATATCGCGGGGTGCAAGTTTGAATTTGGAAGCGCGTATTGGCAACCCATTACGCATTCTAGCGGGAGTAACATGGATGCAGGTCTTCACGGAACAGGAAGGGATCAGATCCACGCAATACTTCGCGCCGGGATGGTCCGGAACATTCACAGCGAGCTATGAATTTCCAAAGCAATGGACCTTTGACCTGACCGGCCAATGGTATGGTCCGATGCGTTTGCCGATACAATCCAACGATTTCCGCCCGGAATACTCACCGACGTATGCATTGATCAACGTACAGGTGAAACACAAATTCAATGACCATTTTGAGTGTTATGGCGGCGTGAAGAACTTGCTGGATTTCATGCCGAAGGATCCGTTGATGCGTCCATCCGATCCGTTCGATCGAAACGCGACTGATCCTATTGAAAACCCCAATGGTTACACCTTCGATACGAGTTACATGTACGCGCCGTTGCAGGGTGCGCGAGGGTTTGTCGGAATACGGTGGGTGTGGAATTGAAGAGTTGGTTACGAGTGTTCAACTTGAAGGGTCGCGCTACCTTTGCGCCGCATATGTATCGCTTTATTCGACCATTGCTATTTCAGTTTTCCCCTGAGAAAGCACACCGCCTTACGTTCTCGTTGCTTGAAGCGGTGAAATACATTCCGGGTGCCATAGCACTCGTTGGCGGGAAGCGCCCAACTTTATCTGCTTCACTTGAATTGATGGGCCTTCGGTTTCCAGGGCCGGTTGGACTGGCCGCAGGAATGGACAAGAATGCGGAGCATGTGGATGTGTTAGGCCGTATTGGATTCGGGTTTGTGGAGATCGGTACTGTTACACCCAAAGCCCAGCCCGGTAATCCGAAGCCTCGTTTGTTCAGATTGAAACTGGATAGTGCTTTGATCAATCGAATGGGCTTTAATAATGAAGGCGTGGAAGCAGCGGTTGCTCGGTTGAAGAAACGTAAGCCTGGGGTGGTTGTCGGAGGGAATATCGGTAAGAACAAGGACACGCAGAACGAGAATGCCATCAACGATTATGTCCACTGTTTTGAAGCTCTGTACCCTGTGGTGGACTATTTCGTTGTGAACGTAAGCAGTCCGAATACCCCCGGTTTACGTGCATTGCAAGAGAAAGGACCGTTGTTGGAGATCCTAAGCGCATTAAAAGATCAAAGGATCAGCATATCAGATGATCAGAAAATGCCTGTGCGTCCGATCCTCTTGAAGATCGCACCGGATCTTACCGATGCACAATTGGATGACATTGTGGCTGTGGTAAAGGAAAGTGGTATTGAAGGTGTGGTTGCTACGAACACGACCATTTCTCGCGATGAACTTATCACGCCGAAAGCGAATGTTGAGGCCATGGGTGCAGGTGGTGTGAGTGGCGCACCGGTACGGACACGATCCACTGAGGTTGTGCGCTATCTGCGTGATCGACTGCCAAGACCGATAGTGATCATCGGGGTAGGAGGGATCGATAGTGCAAATTCGGCCATGGAAAAGTTCGACGCAGGTGCAGACCTTGTTCAGGTGTATACAGGGCTTGTTTATGAAGGCCCGGCATTGTTAAAGCTGATCAATAAGGCTTACGTGAAATGGAAAAAGTAAAATTGATCGAATGCCCTCGGGATGCCATGCAAGGTATCCACGAATTCATAGCTACCGATGTGAAAGTGGACTACTTGAACGGTTTGCTCAAGGTGGGTTTCGACACGATCGACATTGGCAGTTTCGTTAGCCCCAAAGCCATTCCACAGATGGCTGATACTGCGGAAGTATTGGAACGGATCAACCTGGAGAGTTCCAAGAGCAAACTACTTGTGATCGTTGCGAACGAACGCGGTGCGGCAGATGCCGCGAAGCAAGAGTGCGTAAGTTATTTGGGTTATCCCTTCAGCATTAGCGAAACATTCCAGCAGCGCAATACCAACACCAGCATCGAAGGATCGTGGGCGCGCACCGCTGCCATCGCGGAAATAGCGCAAAGATCCGGTAAGGAGTTGGTCGTATACATCAGTATGGCCTTCGGAAACCCGTATGGAGATCAATGGGATGCTGAGATCGCAATGCGATGGACAGACCGCTTGGTGAAAGAGCTAGGCGTTCGAACAATAGCCTTGAGTGATACAGTGGGCGTCGCGAGCCCGGATGCCATCCACGCAATGTTCACGTCACTGGTCCCTGAACTTCCGGAGGTTGAATTCGGAGCACACTTGCACGCCCGGCTGGATAACTGGAAGCCGAAAGTGAACGCTGCTTGGAATGCGGGATGCCGCCGTTTCGATGGAGCGCTTAAAGGGTACGGAGGTTGTCCAATGGCAGATGATGACCTGGTCGGTAATCTCGCCATGGAACTGTTCGTGGGTGATCTGGAAAGCCGCGGAGTTGTGACCGGGCTGGATCTCGATCTGTTGGCCAGGTCGGTCGAGAAAGTGGGTAGGGTGTTTCCTGTGTGAACAGGATCAGGCTTGCTGCAACTCCAGCACAGTGATCTCCGGTGGCATACCTACGCGACCCGGGAAGCCGATGAAGCCGAACCCACGATTCACGTAGAGCTTTTGATCGCCGTTCATATATAGGCCTGCCCATTGCTTGTAGACCCATTGCGCAGGACTATAGGTCGTTGATCCGATCTTGACCCCCAACTGCGCTCCATGCGTATGGCCGCTCAGCATCAGGTCGATACCGGTGCCTTTTACTTGTTCATCCCAATGTGTCGGGTCATGGCTCAATAAAATGCGGAATGGGTATTGTTCCGAACCCTTTATCGTTTTGCTCAGATCACCGTACTTCTGAAAGCTCCTACCCCAGTTCTGCACCCCAAGCAAGCCGATCATCTCTCCGTCGATCTGCACTGGTAGGTTCTCGTCCAGCATTAACCGGAACCCCATTTCCTTATGGATCATTTTCAACCGATCCAGATTGGCAGCTTTTGCTTCCGCACTTTCCCAATTGGTGTAATCGCTATAGTCATGGTTCCCTAAAATGGAGAATTTTCCGATCCGAGCTTTCAATTCACCGATCGCCTCTATGAACGGTTCGGCCTCTGTGGCATAATCATTTACCAGATCACCGGTGAAAAAGATCAGGTCCGGATGTTGTTCATTGATCAATTCAACGCCGCTCCGCACTACGGAAAGGTCATTTCCATAACTGCCCAAATGCATGTCACTGATCTGAACGATCTTCAGACCTGCGAACGATGATGGAAGGTTTTTGGATATGATCGGTACGTGCGAGACATTGAACGTCCTTCTTCCCTTGGTTACACCATAAAGAACGCCTGCGAATGGAACCGTTGCTACGATCAGCCCCAATTGACTAAGAAAACGCACCCTTCCGATCGATTCTCCTTTAGACAGGACCGGTCCGGGCGTCAATTTTGAGATGCCCAAGAGTCCTACATTAAGCAGGTCATCCAACCCTTGGAAGATCACAATGACCAATTTGGGTAGAAAGAAAAGTAGGAACAGCGCCACCAAGGAGAACAAATAGCTATGATCCCGACGGACATTGCTGAAACTTAACATGGTCCAGACCAGCATACCGAACATGCCCAGCGATATTGCCCAATAAATGAATCGGACCATTCGACGGATCGTGAT
>JAGNUG010000028.1 GCA_017987115.1 Flavobacteriales bacterium
CTGCTCTCCCCGGTACACCATGTAATGACAACAATGCAAACACGGGTAACGATACCTGGAACGCAAACTGCCAGTGCATAGGTCAATTGATCGACTGTGAAGGAACCTTTGGCGGATCAGCACTTCCAGGAACCGCTTGTAATGACAACAACGCTAACACGGGTAACGATACCTGGAACGCAAACTGCCAGTGCGTCGGTCTAGTGATCGATTGCGAAGGAACCGTTGGCGGATCAGCACTTCCCGGAACAGCCTGTAATGACAACAACGCAAACACGGGCAACGATACCTGGAACGCAAGCTGCCAGTGCGTCGGCCAGTTGATTGACTGCCAAGGCACCGTTGGTGGAACTGCACTTCCCGGAACAGCCTGCAACGACAACAACGCAAACACTACGAATGATGTATGGTCAGCGAACTGCACATGCGCCGGAACCCCAGTTGTTCTTGATTGCAACGGTGTTGCAAATGGCCCTGCTCTCCCCGGAACGGCTTGCAACGACAACAACGCTAACACGGGTAACGATACCTGGAACGCAAACTGCCAGTGCATAGGTCAATTGATCGACTGTGAAGGAACCGTTGGTGGATCTGCTCTACCCGGAACCGTTTGCAACGACAACAATGCGAACACCGGCAACGATATGTGGAATGCGAACTGCCAGTGCGTTGGTCAAGTGATCGACTGCGCTGGAACCGTTGGCGGATCAGCGCTCCCCGGAACCGCGTGTAACGACAATAATGCTAACACCACGAACGATTCATGGTCTGCAAACTGCAATTGTGTAGGAACTCCTGTAGTTCTTGACTGCAATGGTGTTGCTAATGGACCTGCTCTGCCCGGAACAGCCTGCAACGACAACAACACAAACACCGGCAATGATGCGTGGAATGCGAACTGTGAATGCGTAGGTCAAGTAATCGACTGCCAAGGCACCGTTGGTGGATCAGCTCTACCTGGAACAGCTTGTAACGACAACAATGTTAATACTACAAATGATACCTGGAGTTCGAACTGTCATTGCATTGGTCAAGTGATCGACTGTGAAGGCACGATCGGTGGTTCGGCTTTGCCAGGATCGGCATGCGATGATAACAACGCGAATACTTCGAACGACGTGTGGTCTACGAATTGTACCTGTGCTGGAACACCTGTAGTTTTAGACTGTAATGGCGTCGCGAACGGCCCTGCTCAACCAGGCTCAGCATGTAACGATAACAATGCTAACACCCTTAATGACACGTGGAATGCGAACTGTCAGTGTGTTGGTCAAGTGATCGATTGTGAAGGAACGGTGGGAGGAACAGCACTGCCCGGAACGCCATGTGATGACGGTATAGTGGCAACGTTCAACGATACATGGGGAATGAATTGTCAGTGCTATGGCATGATCGAGACCGTTGGTCCGGATTGTGAAGGAATTGCAGGTGGTTCTTCGAATCCCGGAACGCCATGTGACGATAATGATCCACAGACGGTGAACGATGTCTGGACAGAGAACTGCGCCTGTCTCGGTGAACTATTGGATTGTGCTGGTGTCCCGAACGGAACCGCTGAATTCGATGACTGCGGAGTTTGTGCGGGGGGTACAACAGGTATTGAACCGAACGGTGACGGTGACAATGATGGTGTAATGGCGTGTGATGATAATTGCCCTTCCGTTGCAAATGATACACAAGTTGATTTCGACGGTGACGGAGTTGGTGATGCATGCGACAACTGCGCATGGACCTACAACCCTGATCAAGCGGATAGCGATAACGATGGGTATGGAGATGCTTGTCAATTGTCACAGGTCTCCATTGAAGAACTGAGTAATAGTGAAGGGTTCAATTTCCATCCGAATCCGACCTTAGGAAATGTGAATGTTAGTTGTACTGTACCAGGTGTCCGCACATTGAGGTTCTACAGTGCGACAGGAGCGTTGGTACTCGAAAGAAGTATTGAGAACAACATGGAATTAGGTGCACTGAGCATGGGCATCTACAACGTGCTCGCGTTGGATGCGGCAGGCAGGCCGCTGGCGCGAACGAGGCTCGTCCGTCAATGACGCGAGACCAAGTTGAAAGGAAGAACCCCTTGAGTGATCAGGGGGTTCTCTATTTCAGCAGAGTAACGCTTCCGAAGTGTTCCACACTTTCCGTACCGAATTGGTCACGTGCGGTCAAGCGCCAAACATAGACATCCTGCGGAAGAAGGTTCCCGTTATTGTTCATGCCGCCGTTCCATCCATGTCCGATCTCATTTGTCGAGAATACCTTATTGCCCCATCTATCAAAAATGGCGAACGAGAAAGACCCAGGGGCTGCACCCAGCACGGATGGCATGAACTCTTCATTTATGTCATTGCCATCCGGTGTAAACGCGTTGGGTACGAAGATGGTCAGTACATCATCCACGATGATCTCCGAGCAGGTTGAATTGCTGCAGCCAAGTGTGTCCGTAGCGATCTTACAGAGGGTGTATATACCAACGTCCACGGGATCTATGGTCCAATCGAATTCATCAGCACCTATTATCGTATCGTTGTCCAAGGTCCATCCATACATTACACTGCTTTCAGGAACATGGGATACGTGAATGTTCGGTTCAAGAATGCTAACCCGTAGGGGTGCTACTATAAAATCAGCCTCTGGGCCATTTGAAGTGAAGACCGCATTCTGCAATACAGTGGTACCATAACAACCATTGTTATCCACAACTTCAACGGAAACATTGAATGTGCCTACCGCATCATAGGTGTGCCAGACCATGCTTGATGCGTCTTCGCTTTCTCCATCACCGAACGACCATTCAATACTCGTCAATGCAACAGGGTCCGTTAAAGTAAATTGAACCTGTAAAGGCACACATCCACTAATAGGACCAAGCCCGAATAGCGGTTCCGGCAGATCATTCACACTGACATCTACAACGGATAGAGCTGATCGGCCTATACATCCTCCACTACCATCAACGGTATATGTATACTGGCCTGCCGGATCCTGATCAGCATTGAACACGCCATAAAAGTTGCCAAGCGGTCCTGACCATGTTCCGGTGGGTTCTGCATCAGGTCCAAGCAATGGGAGCAAGTTCTGTGATCCATCCGCGCAGAGTTGCAATATGTTGTCAAGACCTGCATCCGGAAGGTCATCGAACGCTACGTTAACGGTTGCCTGATCATTCGGGCAAGGAACTGTTCCAGTAAGTGTGTAAATGAAATCACCTGAGGTGGCCGTCGCAGCATCCACGGAAATGGTGGCGATCCCATTCGGGTCCAACCAGACCCCATTCGTGTCCGTATTCGGTCCAAGCCATGACATCGGGTCCAACTCGCCAAGGTCCTCGCATAGGTCCAATGTCAGATCAGGCCCAGCATCCGGAGCTTGGACTTCAGAGATCGTGATCGTACTGGAAACGCTCGAACATGGCGCAAGTGCTGTTAGACTATAGGTGTAAACACCGGCCATATCGATGCCTGGCGCATAGGATGATGGATGCACTTGCCCGTCCGGCGCCGTCCAGATCCCGCCCATGTCCGGCGATCCACCGAGCTCGCCGAATAGATCAACAGGAACTAAAGCGGTATTACAGACGGATGTCACATCATCAATTCCCGCATTGGGCTGTTCGATCACTGAAACAATTACTTCTGCCGTTTGAGCTATGCATGGTGCTGGCGCATTGACCGTGTACGTATAGGTTCCTGTAGAACCAGTTGAAGGGTTGAACAAGCCGACCAAAGGGCCATTGGGTCCTTGCCAACTTCCACCCGGGTCAGGCGCGCCATTCAACTCGGTGAAAAGGTCGATCGGAAGATCTACTTCACAAAGGGAAACCGCACCATCCGTACCTGGATCGGGTTCAGAAACAATGGTAATATCCACGGTTGCCTGATCATTAGTACACGGTGCAATGCTGGTTACGGTATAAGTGTAAACACCTATGGGTGCTAATGCGGGGTTCAACATGACTGGAACTACCGAGCCATTCGGTCCGGTCCATGTTCCACCGGTAACAGGACTGCCACCCAACAGGGTGAACAGGTCAACTGGTTCACCTGTATTACAAAGCGCTGTTAATGCGTCGATCCCAGCAGATGGTTGGGGACTTACACTGACCGTTACCGTAGCTGTAGCATTTACACATGGCGCTATCCCAGTAACCGTATAGGTGAATGTGCCAGGTATGCTGGTTCCTGGAGTAAAGGTGCCGCTTACAGGTGCATTATTGAAACCGGTCCAAACACCTCCAGGATCGGGTGAACCGGTCAGGAATTGATCCAACTGAAAAGGTGGACTTGCATTGCAAACATCCGCCATGCCATTTCCGCCCGCATTTGGAGCGGGAATTACGTTAACAGTAAGTATGGCTTGGGCCGAGATGCAAGGAGCAACACCATTCACGAGATACGTATATGCTCCATTAATTGCCGTAACAGGATCCAAAATTGCGGATACGACCCCACCATTAGGGTCGGTCCAAATACCACCTGCGGTCGGGGTCCCGCCAAGTGAATTGTACATGTTGAAAGCGGAAGAAGAGTTACACACCGTCACAGCGGCATCCAACCCAGCATTAGGTTCAATGTTCTCTGTAACAGTAACTGTGGCTGAACTGTTCGCACATGGCGCAACACCGAGTACAGTGTATGTATGGACTCCTTGGACATTCGTTGAAGGGTCATAAGTCCCATTGAAGGCCTCTCCACTGGGCCCAGTCCAAGTACCACCAGCATCAGGCGTCCCTCCTAATTCAACAAAAAGGTTCGTCGGTGCGCCATTGCTACAGATCACAAAAGCTGCGTTGTTCCCTGCAGAAGGTGTTGGATTAACGGTAACATTGACCGTGGCTGAAACAGCGTTACACGGAGCAGCTCCAGGGAAAGAATAGGTATAGATCCCCCCGGAGTTTACAGCCGGGTCGAATGTTCCAGTAGATGGACCTGTTGGGCCGTTCCAAGAACCGCCTGGCGTCGGAGCGCCGCCCAGAAGATCGATCAATGGGAATGCAACATCAGAGGCGCATACAACAGCTATTCCATCTGTTCCAGCAACCGGCTGTTGATTCACGGTAACTGCAATAACCGCTGATTGCGAACAAGGAGGAGCAATACTTGTAACGGTATAGGTATAGTTACCGGATACATCGATCGAAGGTTGAAGCGTTCCGGTATGCGGAGTATTGCTCGGTCCTGTCCATACACCGCCAGCATCCGGTGTTCCGGTCAGCACATTGAACAGTGCCACGTCGGCACCCGTGCTACAAACACTAATGGGACCACCTGCACCTGGGTCCACATTACATGCTGCGATTGAAACAGGTCCTGGAAAGACCGGTGGGTTAGTATCACCGCCGCATCCTGCGCTACCCCACGAGCCCGTCTGACTATCACTGAACGTATCAATGGTGACACCGCAATCCAGCCCACTGATACATGCGGCACCTGAAACCGTGGTTATGGTCCAGCAGAATTCCCAATCCGTAGCACCGGTGCAGAAGTCACCAAAATTATTGCTTGGATCACCATCACTGTCCAGATCAAAGAAGAACCCCGGTCCTTGACCTCCTATACTTGTCTCCCATCCCCAAGTTCCCGTGCTGAGTCCACATGTGGGCGGGGGTACGCCGGGAACAAGCGTAGCCATGTCCCAACCAGGACCAAAATTGGCCTCAATTCCATGAAACCAATTGGAGTTAGTGGAATTCCAATTGGTAACGGTGAAACAGAAGGTCACGGTTTCGCCACAACCATAGGTTCCGTTTACAGGCATAGGGCTTGCCGTGGCCGTGAAGCTCGTCATGCAAGGCTGCGCCAGAACGGTGCCACAGGATAGTAAAGCCAGTAATAGCGCGTTTCTCAAGAACATTTGAACACGTGGAGATCCGTCATGCCGGAAGACCAATATACGTGACCCTGGCAACAATTGTAAAGTTGCCTCAGGTCGCCAAGATGCCAAGGATCCTATAAAGTTCAGGATCTGGCTGCTTTTGCTGTCCGATAGCTTCACCGAATGATGTGAGCGCAATGCGACCATTGATCACACCTACCATGGCATCGTGTTCACCAGCCAACAAATACTCAACGGCCGCAACGCCGCTTCTGCTTGCAAGTATCCGATCATTCGCCGTTGGAGATCCACCTCGCTGCATATGCCCAAGCACGGAAACACGGATATCGTAATGGTCATATTGCTGTTTTACCTTTCGGGCTACGTCGAATGCACCGCCTTCCTCGTCTCCTTCCGCAACAATGACGATACTGGATGATTTGGTCTTAGCGCCTTCGGCCAGGGCACGCACGAGTTCATCGATCCCTTGGGGACGTTCCGGGATAAGAACGAATTCCGCACCTGCGGCTACCGCACAGGCTTGCGCAATGAAGCCGCTGTTACGGCCCATGACCTCAATAAAGAACAGTCTGTCATGGGATGAAGCCGTATCGCGGATCTTATCGATCGCCTCTACAGCTGTGTTAATGGCTGTGTCGAAACCGATCGTGTAGTCCGTTCCGAAAAGGTCGTTATCGATCGTTCCGGGTAGACCAAGTATTCGCGTTCCGTGTTCTTCGAACAACAACCTCGCACCTGTAAAAGAACCATCTCCACCAATGACCAACAAGGCGTCAATGCCTTGTTCCTGCATGTTCCGTGCAGCTCTTGCGCGTCCCTCCGGTGTACGGAATTCCTCTGACCGCGCAGTACGTAAGATAGTGCCGCCGCGCTGAATTATGTTGCTCACATCGCGCGCACCAAGCGGAAGATATCGTGCGTTGATCAGTCCATTATAACCACCGATGATACCAGTAACGCGGATATCCTTCTGTACTGCAGAACGCACGATAGCGCGCACTGCGGCATTCATTCCTGGACTGTCCCCTCCGGAAGTGAGAACCCCGATATGTCGGATCGGAGTCTCTATGCTCATTCGGCGATCACTGTTCCTAGCAACGCTCGGTTGCCGCTACGGTCGATCATCATGCAACGATATTGCCCAGAAGCAAGACCATTACGCTCGACATGGATAACGGAGTTGGCAACACCATTCTGCCGTGCAACCTCTTTACCGGATGCATCGATAAGTATCACGCTCCGTGAATCATCCACGTTCGTTAGGTCCACAAAGAACCCATCCGTGAATAACGATGGATAAGGAGAAGGAAGTGCGGTATTGTCAATGGAATTAAGACCAACGGTACTTCCAGTGATATAATATAGATCCTGCAATGCGCCAAGGTAGAGACGTGTGCCAGCTGCATGGAATTTTTCCTGAGCCACTTGATCAACAGGAGTAAGTCCGGCGTTGAACGGAGAATAGGTCAGACCATTATCCAATGAAACCGTGCAGCCCCCTTGGTTACTCAGAGCGTAGATCTTGCCATCGTATGCTATCATTTCGCCCTTTGTCGGATTGGCCGGGTCTCCAGTGCTTTCGCTCCAAGTCGCGCCATCATTCAATGAGTAGCGGTAACCGAACGTGGTAACTGCGACCAGTCTGTCGGTCAATACTTGTACTGCGTAGATCGCGAAGTTGGATCCCGCGACCGAACTCCATTGCTGTCCGCCGTCAGTACTTTTATAAAGACCTACGCTGGTTGCAGCGTATAGGTTCGTGCCATCCGTGGCAATGTCATAAGCGATCGCATTGGAACCCATTCCCGAGTTGCCGATCAACCAAGTATCACCGCTGTTCGTGGTACGATGGATTCCACCGCCATTTGCAATTGAACCAGTGAATATGGCAAAAGTTGCTACCCCGAAATGGAAGAATTTGTTCGCATAGATCTGCGCACTTGCTCCAAGAGTACCATTTACATTCGTCCACATAGCACCATTGGTACTTCGGTAGATCCCGGATTGCGTTCCAGCGAAAACGTAAGTGGCATTGTGCCCGACCGATCGTACATTGTATTGACCACCGACCAACATAATACCGGTGTTTGAAAGCGCCCATGTAGTTCCGTCATTCACACTTTTGCTCACGCCTCCGTTATGGGCGGCATAGAGCGCAGATGAAAATGTGGTTACGCTGCGGACAGGTGAAAGCCCTGTGCCAAGAGCATTCCACTGGCCCAAAGCAATGAGGTGGAAAGATGTAGCGGCAATAAGAAGCGAGAGTCGTAGTTGTTTCATGTTCATCATTTATTGCCGCCAAAGATACTGGATAGGGGAAACATGAGGTGGCTTAGGTCAAAGTGTGCCACTTGAGACCATGGTTTTGGGGTAATTTTGTAGCGTTATGAAGATCGGTCACATGTGTTTTATCGCTATGAAGAAAAGCGATTTGCCATGCTCCAAATAGCATAGTGTCAATTTAAATGCTCAAACCTTGGCTATTGGGATGCTTGTTCCTGTTGATTATTTCATTCACGACCGGAGTTCAAGGACAGGATGTTATTTGCGAATTGGACTTCACAGGTACTGTCACAGATGAACACGACGGAACACCGTTGTCCTATGCGAATGTTCTACTGGTTGAGGCGGAACGTAGTGCAATAGCAGATGTTGATGGCTATTTTTCAATAACGGATCTGTGCCCCGGTACGTTCACATTGCGTGTCGCACATCTTGGGTGTGAGCCTATCGAACGGCAGTTGGTCTTATTGAAAAGCATTCGTATGGACCTTTTCCTTGAGCATCATAGTGAAGAGCTCCATGACCTGGAAGTTATACGTGAAAGACCGGATGAGAACGTAGGTCAGCCGAATACGGAATTGGACAAGCATACAATGGAAAAGAGCACCGGTAGGTCCATCGCTGAGGTGCTTGCGGCAGTTCCTGGTGTAACGATCTTGAGCACTGGGCCAACGATCGGCAAACCCATGATCCACGGTCTTAGTGGCAATAGGATCCTTATGTTGAACCAGGGTATTCGGCAAGAAGATCAGCAATGGGGCACGGAACATGCACCGAATCTTGATCCTTTCAGCAGTGATAGGATCACCGTTGTCAAGGGCGCTGCCAGTGTACAATATGGAAGTGATGCTATAGGTGGTGTGATCATCACTGAACCGGTTGATCTGCCGAGAACCGCTGGGATCAATGGTGAATTGCGTGGAGTTGGTGTCCTTAATGGTCGCGGAGGCGGTGGAAATGCGATGTTACAAGGTGGATTGAAGGGGTTGCGTGGATTTGGCTGGCGTGTTCAAGGGAGCGGTAAACTAGTGGGTGATAGCGAAGCACCAGGTTACACGCTCAGCAACACGGGTACTCGAGAACAAGGCGCATCGGCAACAATGGGGTATCGGGATCTACGGTTCAGGTCCACGTTGTACTTCAGTTGGTTCCAGCGTGAGTTAGGCATTCTACGCGCATCACATATCGGGAATTTGACCGATCTCGATAACGCGATCTCAACCGGCACGCCATGGTATGTGGCCGACTTTACGTATGACATCGATGCGCCACGTCAGACCTCGGATCATTTATTGGCCAAGGCTGAGATGGATTATGCTTTGACCGAACGGAACAGGATCGTGGTCACGTACGCCTATCAAACTGATTCACGCAAGGAGTACGATATCAGACGCGGTGGTAGAAGCGCGCTACCAGCATTGGATATTGGACTAACGACCCATACCGCGGATGCGTCGTTCAAACATTGGATCGGCAAACACATTCATGGCAGGGCGGGTCTTAGCGGATTATTCCAGCGGAACATCAATGAACCGGGCACAGGAATTCGACCGCTTATTCCGAACTACCAGAAAGAGAGTGGGGGAGTGTATCTCATCGAACACCTTCCGCTTGGAGACCGCCTTGAATTGGAAGCCGGTGCAAGGTTGGAGAATACTTCATTGCGCATAGCCAAATATGATGTATCCGGAACGTTGCTTCAACCTGAATTGGAGTATACGAATCACGCTTTGGGTATTGGTGCTAACTGGAGTATCAAGGATAGTCTTAACGTACGATTCAATATTTCCACGGCGTATAGACCACCGCACGTAAGCGAACTTTATAGTGAAGGGTTACATCATGGCGCTGCTGCGATAGAAGTTGGCAACGATCAGCTCGATAGCGAACGTTCATTGAAAGGCACTATCGATATTGAAGCACTATGGTTCAAAGGGCGACTGCGGACTGATCTGACGTTTTACACGGACCAGATCAGCAACTACATCTATTTGCGACCAGCAGGTCAGCAACTTACCATTCGCGGGGCCTTTCCGGTATTCAATTACGTATCAACTGATGCGTTACTTTATGGACTGGACGCCACGTTGCAAGTTGCTGTTACCACTCGTTGGTCAGTTCGGTCGCGAACAAGTATAGTGCGCGGTCGTGATCTCGGAATGGATCTATGGCTATTCCAGATCCCAAGTGATCGAACCGAAACGACGTTGCTCTACACGATAGTGAAGACAGGTAACTGGCGTGAAATTGAATTGGGCTTTACAAGCAACTACGTAGCCCAACAACGACGCATTCCCCCGGGGCTCGATTACGCTCCACCGCCTGGCTCATATCATCTAATGGGTTTTCAAGCCAGTGTAACACGCAAGCTTCGTAACAACGAGGTTCGTATCGGATTACAAGCATCCAACCTTTTCAATACCACTTATCGCGATTACATGGATCGCTTCCGCTATTACGCAGCGGCGCGTGGAATGGACGTGTCCCTTTGGGTCCGGTTTGGCTTCGGCAGACCCCGTTGATCCTAGGGTCGTTCGTGAATTAGCTAGTGGAACAAAAGAAAGGCGCAACTTTGCACGAACCATGAAACAACTCATCCTAGTATTATTTGTCGCGATCACATTTGCCTCGTGTAAGAAGGACGATGACCCTATTGTTCCTGTTCAGCCGCCGGCCAATGAAGAAGAGGTGATCACAACACTGGTGCTCACCTTCACCGATATTGACAGCTTCGAAGATCACGTATTCCGGTTCACGGATCTGGACGGTGACGGCGGTAACGCGCCCGTTATTGAGGTCGAAGACCTACCCGGCAACCGTGATTTTGCAGTTTTCATTAGCTTGTTGAATGAAAGTGTTTCACCAACACAGAACATCACAACGCAAATTGAGGACGAGTTGGAGCAACATCAGTTCTTCTTTCAGACGGTGGGTGTCAATCTTACGATGTCCTATGGTGATGAAGATGCGAACTTGCAACCTGTGGGTCTTATCAATAACTCCATGACGTTAAGTCCGAGCACTGGAACATTGAAAGTAACCTTGCGGCACAACCCGGACAAAAGTGCATCTGGTGTTTCTTCAGGGGATATAACGAACGCCGGAGGTGATACGGACATTGAGGTCACATTTCCCGTAGTGATCATTTGATCCGGGTAGAAACGTTACATATTCTGTGAGGCTGCATTATCGGTTACAACGGTAATGATATGCTGATCCGATCACTAGTAATTTGGGCATTGCCCATATGGTTCTCGTGCCAGGCCAATGTGTCTGGGAAACCGTCAATTTTAGCTATTCACGGGTCGGTTGCTACGGAGCCCAAGAATAGCGATGTGTCTCTGGAACACATTCTTGATAGCCTTTCCATGGATGGAGGCGATGTTCATTTCAAGGTGAAGAAATCCGAACGGATCTTTCAGGTACTTGGAAAGGGGTTGGTCCTGAAAGAATACCCATGTGTGCTTGGCGAGGTACCAGAAGGAGATAAAATGATGCAAGGTGATCGAAGAACGCCGGAGGGTACGTTCGGGATCCGCAGTAAACGCATGCATGATAAATGGCATGCATTCGTTTGGATCGATTATCCGAACGTGGAAAGCCGAACGCGATTCGCAGCTCGTCTTGCAGATGGTTCAATACCCGGAAACGCCAAGATCGGTGGTGAGATCGGCATTCACGGCGTACCGGATGGAATGGACCATTGGATCAGTAATGGAAGTGATTGGACCTTCGGATGTATTGCCGTGCGCAATGCGGATCTTGATGAGATCTATCCCTATATTCAAGCGCAGAACACGACCATTACGATCATTCCCTAGTGATCTTCACTTATCGAATCCATTGGGATAATGCTGTTTCAACGCATTGATCCCTTCACGCACTTTTTGTTCCTGTTCACCTTTGAAGACAGCAAAGCGCTCGGCTAATTTGGTATCGCTCGTGGCAAGTATTTGTACCGCTAGAAGTCCGGCGTTCCGCGAACCGTTCACGGCAACAGTTGCCACAGGTACTCCGGCAGGCATTTGCACGATTGAAAGCAGCGAGTCCCAACCGTCAATGGAATTGCGACTTTTCACCGGCACGCCGATCACTGGAAGAATGGTAAGTGATGCGATCATACCCGGTAAATGCGCAGCACCTCCTGCACCCGCAATGATCACTTTCACACCACGGTCCGCAGCGCCTTTGGCATAAACGAACATCCGCTCCGGGGTCCTGTGTGCGCTTACAACGGTCACTTCGTGATCGATCCCGAATTCCTTCATGGTATCGATCGCTTCACGCATGACCTCAAGATCACTGCGACTGCCCATTACTATACCTACCATGTTATTCTTTTTTATCGTGAAACTAATTTCGGTTCTTGGTCATATCAATGGCACCACGCTACACTGCTCCTTAGCGATATCCAATGCATTATCGACTTGTTCAATATCAGATCCAACCAGGGTGATGTGTCCCATCTTTCGTCCGGTGCGTGTTTCTTTCTTACCGTATAGATGGATGAATGCGCCTGGGATCTCAAGAATTCGTTGCGAACCAACCAACCTAGGTACACCAGTGCCATGCACTCCTACCAAATTATACATGGCAGCAGGTCTGATCAAGTGTGTTGGACCGATCGGCCATTCCAAGTAACACCTGAAGAGTTGGTCGAACTGGGAACTGTCACAGGCTTCGATCGTATGGTGTCCGCTGTTGTGCGCGCGCGGAGCGGTTTCATTCACTAGGATCCGACCATCGGTAGAAAGGAACAACTCCACAGCGTACAATCCTGGGGCACCGAATGCATCCGCAACTCGGATAGCAAGTTCCTTAGCTCGGACCAGAATTTCGGCGGGCATTCTTGCAGGTGCGCGCAAATGATCCACTAGATTCAGTTCAGGGTCGAAAACCATTTCCACTGGATCGTATGCGGCCACCTCACCGTTCTCTGACCGCACGACAAGTACAGCCAGTTCCACATCGACGTTGATCTGCTCCTCCAACACACAAGGACCATCGAATGCTTTCTCGGCATCGCTAGATGTTTTGATCTGCATCACACCCTTACCATCATATCCGCCTCCTCTGCTTTTCAAAAATGCCGGGAGGAGATGATCATGTGCCGATAGATCTTTGCCGTTCTCAAGCAAGGTAAATTCAGATGTAGGAATGTCGTGGTCCTTATAGAATTGCTTTTGAAGTCCCTTGTCCTGAATGATCCGAAGCACGGCCGGGTCGGGAATAACACGTTTGCCTTGACGCTTCAGTTCTTCCAAGGCATCAACGTTCACATGCTCGATCTCAATGCCAACGATATCGGCATCCGCGGCAAAAGCGAGGATAGTATTCCTGTCGTTCAGGTCTCCTGTTAGAAAACGATCCGCAATGGTCGAGCAAGGAGCATCCGGGTCTGGGTCAAGGACATGGATCACGGCATTATAACGCAACGCATTTTCGATGAACATGCGTCCAAGTTGACCGCCACCTAACAATGCGATCACTGGTTTCTTCGCCATTGCGGCCAAAGATAGTCAGGGGTTGGAGTAGGAGGTCATCGCTTCCGATAGGTCGTGTTTATCTCTCTGAAATGCATCAGTCGATAGCCTACCGTCAATTGCAAAGATCTGTTCTTCGGGAATATGGCATCATCATTCAAGAGAAGCGGTATCATTCCGCTGTAATAGCGCAGTCCGATATCAACTCCTGAGGTCAGGTCCATCCCGATACCACCGTGCAACCCGAAGTCCATGGACTTGTACTTCTCTCCCACATCAGATTTTTCGCCGTTCTCCATACGATGCACGGCCAGTCTTTTTCCCATTTGTAGCCCACCGTTCAAGTTGAATTCGTTACCAAGGAATAGCTTGAATGATAGTGGTACTTGTAAGTAATAGGATCTATCAATGAACTGCTCTCCATCCTGTGGTATGTACGAAGATCCTCCTACGGTAAGCACTATCTCCGGTTGAATTTCGAATCGTGCACCAGCATGATAGGGTACATAAATACCCGCAGTTGCACCAGGGATGATCCCGGTTCTAATGCGTGTAGCATGATCCGTTGACGCAAGAATACCACCCTTGAGGCCGAATGCGATCCGCTGAGCCGAAAGATCACTGGCCAAGGCGAGTCCAAGTATTATGATCAAATGTTTTGAGGGACCCATGTGCGGAGCAATGTTCTGAACTTATTACGGTCCAAGTAGCTCTAGGTTCCACGAACAAACGCCTATATCGACGGAATGCGATCCGGTATCGATGAGACCGGGCCATTAACAAACGGGCCGGATGAAAAACACACCCGGCCCGTTTTTATTCTAAAGAGATAATAGCGGTCAATGTGCCCCGCTATTCAACACGAGTGATCTGGTCATAACGGTTTCGCCTTGGAGGATCCGCAGTACATACGTTCCGTCCGAGATACCCAGAAGGTCAAGCGTTCTTACACTGGTATCGGACGTAAAGGTCGCAACGGTTCTGCCTTGCATATCAACCAATTCCACAAACGCGAATTGATCAGAAGGAAGGATGAGTTGAACTGTGGATCCGGCCGGGTTCGGGAACACTTGTAAGGAGCGCGGGTCGAACCCGTTGACACCCGTATTCACATCGATCACAATACCATAATCCTCCGTTTCACCGTACGTATAGGCGTAGCATGGGTCAGTATTCGGAGTAGGTTCTCCAGTATCATGAAATACGCCTCTAACGCGCATGCGCGTAGCGCCAATTGTAGCATTCGCGGGAACGGTGAATACGAAGGTCATGATCTGATCTGCAGCCGAAGAAACGATCTCCGACATTTTTTCGGAAACCTCGTATGTTTCATCCTGATCAAAATCGATCCATGCAGTGAAATGGTCCGGTTGATAGGTACCGCCCTGCACTGTTAGCGTGTATTGGCTGCCAAGGACAAGCGTAGTATTGTGGGTTGCGCTAAGGTCATAGTAGAATGGTGCAGCAGAAGCACCAGAGTTCACATTGTTGATCGACCCAAGTTGAACACTATTAATAAAATCACCGTCCGTGGTTCCTGAAGTCGAGGTCGGAATGCAATAACCAGTTGCAGTAGCCGATTGAATGGTGATACCATAATCTTCGGTCTCACCGTATGCATATGCAAAACAAGGATCTGTATTCGGGGTTGGTTCGCCGGTATTGTGAAACACTCCACGTACACGCATCCGTGTGCCTCCCAATGTTGCCGAAGCCGGTACGGTAAAAGTGAAGGTCATCGTCTGGTTTGCAGCAGAAGAGGTCACTTCGGTCATTTTTTCCGAAGTTTCGAACGTCTCATCCTGATCGTAATCGATCCAAGCGGTGTAGTGGTCGGGCTGATAAGTTCCACCCTGAACAGTAAGCGTATACTGGGTTCCTTGCGTGAGATCGGTGCTGTGTGATGCACTGAAGTTCGTGTAGGCCGGTGCAGTCGTTCCACCCGAATTGAGATTATTTATGGTAACCAGTTGCACACTATTGATGAAATCCCCATCACTAGTTCCTGTAGCTGCTGTTGGTATGCAATACCCGCTGGTGCTGCCGCATGCTGAATTGTTCAACAAGCCTGATCGAACGCCGGTCAATACCCCGGCCATGTAATTCGCTTGTTGGTCGGTGAACATCACCGAGCAATTGCTGTAGTCCATGAAGTTCTCGTATTGCGTAAGAACACCACATTTCATCAACGTGGTATTGGAGCAACTATAGGTCGGGCTATTGGTGTTCGGAGTATCGGTGAATCCATCCGTATTATTACATGACCCGTCGTCATCGAACGTATGCTGTAGACCGAAATAGTGTCCGATCTCGTGTGTTGCTGTACGGTCACCAGCGTTAAGCCCATAATTGTAGTCGATAACAAGGCCATCGATCCCGGAGCCGACCACGCCACCGACCGGTAGATACGCGTATCCTACCGTGATGAACCCACCCGCAGCACCACTAGTAATGTCGCAGACCCAAATGTTCAAGTATTGGTTCGTGTTCCACGGCGTCTTCCCGTATTGGGCTTCTTTCATAAGGTTTGTTTCCGAGTCCGGATCGAACCAGGTTTGCGAAGTCTGTGTACGCGTAATTCCGGTGGTTGCATTTCCGGAAGGGTCGATCTGGGCCAAGCAGAAATTGAAGCCCACATTCGCCACAACACCACTGAATGCTGGTCGAACTGTTCCAACATCAGAGTTGGTCTCGGAATAGTCCTGGTTCATCTGGTTGACCATGGCCATGATCGCAGCATCGGAGACATTTTCAGCCGCCGTATTGTAAACGACGTGTACGACAACAGGTACGGTATAGCTACCACCACGGAACCTTCCGTTCACATGCGGCAAGGCTGCCAGTAGGTCCGTACTCAAACCCTGTTGAGCAAGGTATTGTTCGGTGATCGCATGAGCAGCGCAATCACGTTGAGCCGCTTGGCCATGCGCTAAGAGGGAAATACAAGCTGTTGCAAGGAGGATAAGGTTCCGGATCATGCCGCGAAGTTACCGATCGCGGTCCGGATCATGGGGGCCGCGTTTTGCACGATCACAATGTGGAAAGGTGCCTAGGTCAGATCCTTTCGAGGTCGATCAAATAATGATCGGAATATCGGGATGCCCATTTCCAGTGTGCGGCATAACGGTCCAGTTTGGCCAGATTATCCAGCGTTCCCGGTTTCTCCAACAAGCGAGGTTCTATGGATAGCGGTGGAACGAAAAATCCAATTGGGGCAAGCCGCACTAACCTGAACCGGTGTGCAAATGCTGTTTCGAGCGTTTTCGGAGAATGGAACCAATTGGCCACTCCTGTGCCGCTAAGTCCATTCCAGATCGGGTCCTGTCTACCTCTTGCAAAGGCTTTTCCGAAACGACCATGTGTAAAATGATGCACTGTTTCTGAAAGACAACGATCCGGCATGACGACAGCAATGAACCGGCCACCTGGTTTAAGGCTATCTGCAATGGGGTCCACCAAATATTTCAAGTGATCCAGATCCACAGTATTCAACCCACCAGCACCACTGAGCACAAGGTCGAAGCTGAAGGGCCATTGCCGATCTTCCAGATCATCGAGGTCCAGTTGTTCATGTACGATCCTGTCCTCAACACCCATTTGCCGCGCACGCTCGCGCGCCCGGCTTAGCATAACGGGACTCATGTCCGTAGCAATTACACGGTGACCATTTCGCGCCAGATGGATCGATTCCTTCCCCGTTCCACAATTCAATTCCAACACATCCATTCCTGGTATGCGTAGCAAGTGATCCAAGTGGTCCCATAGCAAACGGCGTTGCGCCATGGCTACACGGCTCACGGTGTACTCGCGATCGAATGCTGAAGGAGCAGGACGAAGTGAAAATGCCATAATAAACAACGTGTTCAACGGAACTTAATAATACAAAGTTAGGATCCTTGAACCCGGAATGCAGGCAAAATGCACTACTTATCCAGTGTTCCTGCGGGATAACGTTCACTGAACAGGTTTAGTTCGTACCAACGAACATGAACATACCAAGAAGGTAGCTAACCCATCATTCCTACTATGGCTGCTAAGGGATCGTTCGTTCCGAAAACACTGTTTCCAGCTACGAGCACATCCACACCGTGATCAACCAGTTGGCGATAATTGCCTGCACTGACTCCACCGTCCACTTCGATCAATGCGTTGGATCCTTTTTGTTCTATCAGATCACGTAATCGATCCAATTTGGTGTAAGTGTTCTCAATGAACTTTTGTCCCCCGAATCCCGGGTTCACGCTCATGATCAGCACAAGGTCAAGATCAGCGATAATATCCTCCAATGAACCAATTGGCGTATGTGGGTTCAACGATACGCCTGCTTTCATACCTGTAGCTTTTATCGCTTGCACGGTCCTATGCAAATGGGTGCAAGCCTCTACATGTACCGTCAGAACATCGGCACCGGCATCCTTGAACGCGGATATGTAACGGTCCGGGTCCATGATCATCAAGTGCGTATCGAATACTTTTTTGGTCAATGGCCGAATAGCTTTGACAATGGCAGGGCCAAAGCTGATGTTGGGAACGAACAGGCCATCCATTACGTCCAAATGCAACCATTGCGCCTGGCTTTCGTCAACCAGTCGAACAGCGTTGTGAAGATCGGTGAAGTCCGCAGCGAGGAGTGAAGGGGCTATGATGTGTGCCATTGGCAGCGAAGGTAGAACAACAAAAAGGGCCGCACATCGGCGACCCTTTCAAAAAATATTCATGCAGTTGATCACCCCAAATAGGCTTTGAGGACCACACTCCGGCTTGTCTGTTTCATGCGGCGAATTGCCTTTTCCTTGATCTGGCGTACACGCTCACGGGTCAGGTCGAATTTCTGACCGACTTCTTCCAAAGTATGCGGTTGGTTCCCGTTCAATCCGAAGTACAGACGGATAACATCTGCTTCCCTTCCGGCAAGAACAGCAAGTGAACGTTCGATCTCCACTTTCAGGCTGTCGGTCATCAATGTTTCCAGTGGACTTGGTGCATCGTCGTTCTGCATTACATCGATCATCGTACCGCTGTCATCCCCAGCGCGCAAGGGTGCATCCATACTGACGTGTCGCCCCATATTGTTCAGGCTCACTTTTACCTCTTCCAGTGTCATCTCCAGCAATTCAGCTAGTTCAACTGCGGTAGGGGGGCGTTCATGTTCCTGCTCCAACTTGGCGAATGCTTTGTTGATCTTGTTGATCGATCCGATCTTGTTCAACGGTAAACGAACGATGCGCGCTTGCTCAGCTAAACTCTGGAGGATCTGTTGACGGATCCACCAAACGGCGTAACTGATGAATTTGAATCCACGGGTCTCGTCGAATCGTCCTGCAGCTTTTATCAAGCCGAGGTTTCCTTCGCTAATGAGGTCGGGTAACGTAAGGCCTTGACCTTGATACTGCTTCGCAACGGATACGACGAAGCGCAGGTTGGCAGTAGCCAATTGTTCCAGCGCGTCCTGATCGCCTAGTTTGATCTTTCGGGCAAGTTCCACTTCGTCCTGCGCGGTGATCAACTTCACTTTTCCGATCTCCTGAAGGTACTTATCCAGAGAAGGAGTATCCCTGTTCGTCACCTGTTTGGTGATCTTTAACTGCCGCATTCTTGCCATTTCACACTTTTTCTGTTACGAAGAGTGGTCTTTGAACGCTGGCAAATGGGTTTAGGTTACCGATCCGTTGAAGTTGGTGGATATTGTGGACAAGCGTTGTTACATAAGCACTACCTATGGTCACCAAATAAAAAGACCGCCCGATAACGGCGGCCTTTTCAATGAATTGGAAATTCTCAACGTTGCGGACCGTAGCTCATTCAAGCAACTATGGACCCACAGCAGTCAATTAGTCCCGACGTGGTCCACGCTCACGGAACTCACGTCGCGGACGGTCACTGCGCTCACGACGTTCTCCGTCCATAGCAGGTTCACGTTCCACATATCCCTCGGGCTTCGGCAGCAATGCACGGCGGCTCAATTTCAACTTGCCACTGCGTGGGTCTTTTCCGGTCACTTGGAATTCGACGATCTCGCCTTCCTTCAGCACATCTTCAACGCGCTCGATCCGTTTCCAGTCGAGTTCGCTAACGTGCAATAGGCCATCAACGCCCGGCAATACTTCAACGAACGCCCCGTAAGGCATGATCGTTTTTACCTTGCCTTTGTAGGTGGCACCAACTTCTGCTTGAGGAGGATTTGCGATCGCGTTCACACGTGCAAGAGCGGCATCAATGCTCGCTTTGTTCTCGCTCATGATCTCAACTATACCACGACCATCAACTTCATCAATGCTGATGTGCGCACCAGTCTCCGCTTGTATCTCCTGGATCACACGACCACCGGGTCCAATAACGGCGCCGATGCTCTCTTTCGGGATCTCAATGGTGATGATCCGAGGTGCATGGTCCTTGTAATCCGCGCGTGGCGCATCCAAGGTCTTCATCATTTCACCAAGGATGTGCAAACGTCCTTGACGGGCTTGCTCCAATGCTTGTGCCAACACTTCGTATGGAAGTCCATCCACCTTCATGTCCATTTGGGTAGCAGTGATCCCTTTGGATGTACCACAGATCTTGAAATCCATGTCACCTAGGAAATCCTCGTCACCAAGAATATCACTTAGGATCGCGTGGCGGGTACCATCGCTGATCATACCCATTGCAATACCGCTCACAGGTGCTTTGATCTTTACGCCGGCATCCATCAATGCGAGGGTTCCGCTGCAAACGGTAGCCATGGAGCTGGAACCGTTGCTTTCCAGAATATCGCAGTTCAAACGAATGGTGTACGGGTTTGCAGGTGCAGCTGGAATAACAGGCTTCAAGGCGCGAAGCGCCAAGTTGCCATGTCCAACTTCGCGACGACCTGGTCCACGGATCGGCTTTACTTCTCCTGTGCTGAAGCTAGGGAAGTTGTAGTGTAGCATGAAGCTCTCACTGCTTTTCTTCGTTGCGCTATCAATGGTCTGTTCGTCCATTGAGCTTCCTAAGGTCAGTAGGTTGATCGCCTGTGTTTCACCTCGTGTGAAGATCGCGCTACCATGTGTTCCGGGTAGAACATCCACTTCGCTCCAGATCGGGCGGATCTGATCGGTCTTACGACCATCCAATCGCTTGCCATGATCAAGGCAAACGTTACGTACAGCTTTTTTCTGGGTCTTTTTGAAGAAGCGACCGAGCATCGCCTTGTCCGTCTTTTCCTCGTCGCTCAAGGTGGCCAAGCACTCTTCCTTAATTGCAGCGAACTTGTCCATACGCGCTTCTTTCGCACTAGGCTCCATGGCAAAGTCATAGTACTTCTGGTAGCAGAAGTCCATGATCTTTTTCCCGATCGCCTCGTCGTTGTTCTCGTGGTTATATGTACGCTTGGTCTGGCTTTTCGGAACCATGGCGCTCAATTCCTCAAGGGCCACACATTGCTTTTTGATGGCATCATGGGCCAACTTGATCGCCTCGATCATGTCGGACTCCTGCACCTCGTTCATTTCACCTTCTACCATGAGTATATCGCTCTTGGTGCCGGCAACGATCAGGTCCATATCCACGCCTTCCATCTCTGAGTGCTTGGGGTTCAGTACCATTTTCCCATTCATCCGTGCAACACGAACCTCTGAAACAGGTCCACCGAACGGAATATCGCTGACCGCCAACGCTGCGGAAGCAGCAAGACAGGCCAATGCATCGGACTGGTTGTCCTTATCGGTGCTCATTAGGGAGATCACGACCTGTGTATCGCCATGGAAATCATCCGGGAATAGGGGACGTAGTGCGCGGTCCACCAAGCGGCTGGTCAATACTTCATGGTCGCTAGGCCGTGCCTCACGCTTGAAGAAGCCTCCAGGAAATCGTCCTGCAGCGCTGAATTTTTCACGGTATTCCACCTGCAATGGCAGAAAATCAATACCCTCACGGGCTTCCTTGGTAGCCACAACGGTGGCCAATAGGATCGTATCACCTGAACGCACCGTAACGGCGCCATCCGCTTGTTTGGCCAACACGCCTGTTTCAATGGTTATGACCTTGCCATCGCCCATGTCGATGGTCTTTGTAATTGCTTGTGGTTTCATCTTCTTGTTCCTCTTAACATCTTTCCGGACTGTCATTCCGGTCAACGAGCCGGAATCCCGTTGCCTTAGTGGCTGAATAGCCTATATGAAAAAAGGGCGATCGTTGTCCACGACCGCCCCCTCAATTCGATCAATATGTTCCAGCCTTTGCAGCCAGTAAAGCGGCCGCAGGCATGGCCTTACTTACGCAGGCCGAGTTTGGCGATGATCGCGCGGTAACGCTCGATATCGTACATCTTCAGGTAATTAAGCAATTGCTTGCGCTTACCTACCAAGGACATCAAGGCTTTTGTTGTGCCGTGGTCCTTTTTATTGGTTTTCAAATGCCCTGTGAGGTGATTGATGCGTGTTGTGAACAACGCGATCTGGCTTTCAGAAACACCGGTATTCTTGTCGGAACCCCCGTGTTGCTTGAATATTTCCCTCTTGGCTTCGGTAGTTGGATACATCTTATTTTTGGTAACGGACGGCAAAGATAGGGATATTACGGATCCCACAAGGTCCAGTTGATTATTTACCCTTTAAGCAGGGAGAAGGTCTTTCCTAAAAAGCTTTTCAGATCCTTGCGGTGAACGATCTTATCCAGGAATCCATGCTCTTGCACGAATTCACTGGTCTGGAACCCTTCGGGAAGATCGCGGCCTATGGTTTCTCGTACAACACGCGGCCCAGCAAAGGCCACTAAGGCTTTTGGTTCAGCAATGTTCATATCGCCCAACATGGCAAAACTGGCCGTTACACCGCCGGTCGTAGGGTCGGTGATCACGCTGATATACGGTAGTTTCTTCTTTGCCAGTTGGGAAAGCTTGGCGCTGGTCTTGGCCATTTGCATCAGGCTATAACCGGCTTCCATCATGCGGGCACCACCGCTTTTACTGATAATGACCAAGGGGCATTTCCGTTTCATGGCCAGATCAGCTGCCATAGCGATCTTTTCACCTACCACACTACCCATGCTCCCACCGATAAAGCGGAAATCCATGCAGGCAATGACCACGGTATGTTTGTCCAACTTGCCTTCAGCAGCGCGTATCGCATCATTCAGGCCAGTATCCGCACGGCTCTTAAGCAACCGGTCCGTGTATTTCTTGGTATCCTCGAATTGTAGCGGATCACCAGCTACAAGGTCTCTACCGAACTCGGTGAATTTGTGATCATCGAACAGGATCGCGAAATATTCTTCGCTACCGATCTTCTCGTGATGCTCGCACTTGCTACACACCCAGAGGTTGTTCTCGTGCTCTTCAGAGGTCATTACCTCCTTGCATTCCGTACACTTATACCAAAGACCTTCAGGGGTTTCCTTCTTTTCTTCGGTACTGGTAGTAATGCCTTGCTTAACGCGTGTGAACCAACCCATATTGAACTGTTCGGAGGTACGAAGGTATTCTGACTAAATTAAAGAAGTTCTTTCGTTGAGTTCCACGGGTGCACAATGTATCGATCACTGGATAAAATGACCAGTTGAACGAACCGGTCAAAGTAGCTCTTACGCTACAGTGATCTTCTTATCAGCGTACACGTCCTGAATAGCGTTCAACAATTGGATGCCTTCTTTCAACGGGCGTTGGAATGCTTTACGCCCACTGATCAAGCCTTGGCCACCAGCGCGTTTGTTGATCACGGCTGTCCGTACCGCTTCGGCCATATCACTGGCTCCGCTGCTTGCTCCTCCGCTATTGATCAAGCCAATACGGCCCATGTAGCAATTTGCCACTTGGTACCGGCACAGGTCGATCGGGTGATCCGTAGTTAGTTCGCTATACACTTTCGGGTGCGTTTTTCCGTAACCTTTCAATGCGTTGTAACCACCATTGGTCTCTGGCAGTTTTTGTTTGATGATGTCGGCTTGGATGGTAACTCCCAAATGGTTGGCTTGGCCCGTAAGGTCCGCTGCGGTGTGGTAGTCCTTACCATCCACCTTGAAACCGCTGTTGCGGATATAGCACCAAAGGATCGTGGCCATGCCTAGCTCGTGTGCATATTCGAACGCTTCTGCGATCTCGGTGATCTGGCGAGTGCTTTCTTCACTGCCGAAGTAGATCGTAGCGCCTACTGCAACAGCGCCCATATCCCAAGCCGCCTTCACGTCACCGAATAGCACTTGGTCGAATTTGTTGGGATAGGTCATGAGTTCATTGTGATTGATCTTCACGATGAACGGGATCTTATGTGCGAATTTGCGGGAGTTGGCAGCTAGAACGCCATAGGTTGAGGCCACGGCATTGCAACCACCTTCATAGGCTAGCTTCACAATGTTCTCGGGATCGAAATAGGCCGGATTCGGAGCGAAACTGGCCCCTGCGCTATGCTCAATGCCTTGGTCCACGGGTAAAATGCTCACATATCCTGTATTCGCCAAGCGACCATTTCCATAGAGAGCCTGCATGCTGCGCAGGACCTGTGGGTTACGGTTGGTCAAAGCAAAACTGCGATCAACGAAATCCGCACCGGGCAGGTGCAACATTCCTTTATCAATGGCCTCACACTTGTGGTCCAACAACGACTTGGCCTCATTGCCCAACAGTTCCTCAATATTACCGGTCTTCAACTTTTCCATACAAGTGATGCGTTTTTCTTTAGCGCGGCAAATCTAATCAAAGGGTTGGGTGGATGTAAAGGATAGTTGCTTTGTTCCGATCAGAACGGATAACCAATTCCAAGATTGAAATTATACTGGTTCCTGTAACGCGTCACAGGCAGATTCAGATCTTCCAATTGTGCCAGGTAACGATCCTTGGGTTGGAATAGCCAGCGTTCACCACTGGGCAGCGAAGGGTCTTTGGTCTGGAGACCAAGGTCTACCCGAACAATGAAGAAATCGAAGTTCAAACGAATACCGGCTCCGGTACCTATTGCGAGTTCGCTCAAGAACGTATCGCTGAAGCCACCACCGGGTCGCTTCGGATCTTCTTCCAACTCCCAGATATTTCCGATGTCGGTGAATAGTGCTCCTTCAATAATGCCGATCAGTTTGAACCGGTATTCGGCATTGCCCTCCAACCGGATCTCGCCAATGCGGTCATAGGCCAGCAGTGGTGCGCTATAGGAACCGGGGCCAATGGACCGTGCGCGCCAAGCTCTAAGGCCGTTAGCACCGCCAACGAAAAAGCTGCTTTCGAACGGCAATACGGTCAGGTTCCCGTAAGGCATACCAATGCCGGCGGCAATCCGGAATGCCAAGCTGCTTTTTTCGTGGATCACATGACGCCATCGTAGGTCGCTGTCCAGCTTAACGAATTCAGCGTAGCGAATGCCGGATACGGTATTGAAGGTGTTGCCAGCAGTGTCTTGTGCAGCAGAGCCCATGAAACCCAAAGGAGCCGCCCATTCACCTGTTATCCGAGCAAAAAATGAATTTCGCGCTTTACTACTGGTCTGTGTATTGTGTGTGAATTGACCCCGCATACCCACGATCAAGTGGTCCGTATAACTGTCCGTTAGCACAGGGTCATTGGCTTGCTGAAGATAGGTCTGGAATGCCTCGGATTTCTCCGGGATCTTGATCACGTTGATCTCCAGCGGGAAAAAGCCGACCGTATTGTACCGTGATTCCTGCCATTCGAAACCATACGAGAATTTGGCTAATGTGCGCCCATAGTCCGGACGTTTTTGATAGTTGTAGAGGATGTTGATCGTTGTGCTCGGCGCTGTCGATCGAGGTGGTCGTATGAACCAGAAAGGCTGTAAGAATTTCGGGAACCTGATGTTCAATTCCGGACCTATGTCCACCGTGTTGAATAATCCTTCGTTCACCACGCCGCCAGTGGTTCCCTGTTGTGCCCCGGTTCCCGCGCTGTTGAAACTTTGTTGAGCCTCCAATCCCAGTACAAGCTGTAGTTGCGCGCTACCCATGCCTTTGAACAGGTTGCGATGTTTGTAGGCAAGGCTTCCGGAAACCCCGAAGAATCCACCCCTGTTCGTTCCGGAGGCTTCTGCTGAAACCGATTGTTCCTTTCCCGGTTGTGCGTCTATCCGTGCATTGGCAAGACCTGGTCCAGCCGCTCGGGTGGTGTCATAGGTGATATCGATCCTATCGAATACCCTCAATCCGGAAAGCCGCCGATAGGTACGATCAGCATTGCTTTGTCTGAACCGGGAATGGGGTTCCAAATAGACTTCGGTAAGCAGCGCATTCGGGTTATAGCGTAGCTTGTTGGTGTAGAGAATGTCATAGTTCTGATACGTAAGCGTATCAGGGATCAGACCAGCGTTCCTGCGCGAATAGCGCTGTGTACCCACGGTAATATCACCAATGGTGTATACGGTTCCTTCAGGAGTTCCCGCCAATCCTTTGTCCGGACCACTTACCAAGCGTTCGAAATGCAGTTCAATATCCACCTGAAGGTCTCCGACCGTGGTATCAGCATCATAATGGATAAGTTCCTTCGTAAAAAATAGATAACCTTCTTCCCGAAGCTGCTTGGTTATTCTGGTACGCTCGGCATCGAGCTCATCCACATCGAATCGCTGTCCCTGTTCGATCAGTGCATTGCTGGTATCGGAAAGTACGTAACCCCTCATCCGGAGGTCATCAATATCGTGCTTGATGTACCTGTATCGGTACATTGGGCCAGGTTCAACGAAATAGACTACTTCAGCTTTTGGCCTGTTGTACGGTTTTCCTCGGCCTCCGAAAAGTTTGCGATGGGTGTAGTGCACCGTATCGTTCACAATGGCATTGAAATACCCTTCGCGTTGCATGTACGCACGGATCTGTTGGTTTGAACGTGCGGTGAGCGAGCTATCAAGGATCACAGGCGGCTCACCTACAACATCGCGTAACCACTCTCCAGTTGTGCGTGAATACGGTTTGGGTGGTTTGCCATCCTCTACACGTTGCTCATTCTTGGCATCTCTCCGCTGATCCTTGCGTTCCTTTTTTGCTGCGATGCGCTCCGGGTCAGGCAGGTTGTAGGCGGTCAAATAAAAGCGCAGACCGAGGATCTTTTTGTTCGGTTTCTGTTTGATGATATCGATCAGATCTTCTGTATCCACTGAACGTTCAGCCACTTTTACCGTGTTGCGTTTCAAGAGATAACGTCCTTCCGGAACGCGTTTGGTGGGATCGCAACCGCTAAAGATCAAAAGGGCGGCAATGGAAAGGCAGATATGTGAACGACGGAGTTCCAATTGAACCAGGTTACAACGTATTTTGCGCTTCCTCGGAATTTTCCAAGGATCCGCGCCAAATATACCCGACCAGTGACCACTAAAGCCGAACTGAAGCACGTACGTAGCTTACAGCAAAAGAAGTACCGGGAAAGCACGGGCCTTTTTTTGGTGCAAGGACCAAAGCTTGTAGCTGAATTGCTACAAAGCGATGGGCGCGTTGAAGCGCTTTATGTGACTGAAGAAGCGCGTTCGAAATACGACTGGCAGCAGGCAACAATGCTTCCTGCGCATGAATTGGATCGTCTAGGCACGCTGGAGAGTGGAGTGGAAGCGATCGCGGTAGTGCGTAAGATCATCCCGGAAATGTTCGGACCAATGAATACCGACGAAATGATCCTTGTCCTGGATGGGGTGCGTGATCCTGGGAATTTTGGGACGCTCTTGCGCATTGCGGATTGGTTCGGTATCAAGCGAGTCGTATGTAGTCCGGATTGTGTGGAGGTCTGGAATCCTAAATGCGTACAGGCCAGTATGGGTGCCTTGTTCCGGGTTGAAGTCCATTCCGTTGATCTTAGTTCGTTCCTGACTGAGCAAGAACGATCGGGAACTGCGTTGTACGTAGCATCCATGGAAGGCCGGAATGTGTTCGATGTTGCGTTGGAACGTCCGGCAGCATTGATCATGGGTAGTGAATCACACGGTGTTTCCGGTGCCGTGCGAGCGATCAGGAATACGTTGATCGCCATTCCAGGTTCCGGAAATTCCGAATCGCTGAACGTGGCAATGGCTGCTTCTGCGCTGTGCATGGAATTTGCCAGACAAGGAAGTTCGCCGAAATAGATCCCGGGATCACCGGGCTACTTCTTCAACTGAAGCACAACCTGATCAGCAACGCGTTGTCCATCCATCGCTGCGCTAACAATACCGCCGGCATATCCGGCACCTTCACCACACGGATACAAGCCTTGGATCTCAACGTGCTCCAACGTATTCGGGTTACGCGGTATGCGCACAGGAGAGCTCGTTCGCGATTCCACAGCGACCACTACCGCTTCATTGGTGAGGTATCCGCGCATTTTCTGACCAAAGGCTTTTAGGCCTATGCGCAAGCGGTTCGCGATCTCGTGTGGCAGCAATTCATGAATTGAATAGGATGCAATTCCAGGTAAGTAACTGCATGCTGGGAGGTCGGTCGAAAGCCTGCCTTCAATGAAATCGACCATGCGTTGTGCAGGTGCCGTTTGCCGTTTTCCGCCGGCTACCCATGCAGCATGTTCTACGCGCTGTTGGAAGAGCATTCCGCTCAGCGGATCTTGATGTGTGCCGGTGGGAGCAGTAACTACAATGCCCGAATTCGCAAAGGGGTTATTGCGCTTGCTCGGGCTCCATCCGTTGGTCACCACCTCCTCCTGTTCCGTAGCACAGGGTGCAATTATGCCACCTGGGCACATACAGAACGAATACACTCCCAGGCCTTCAACCTGTTGCACCAAGCTATAGCTCGCCGGTGGGAGATACGGGTCGCGCACTTTGCAATGGTATTGCGCAGCATCGATTATCGCTTGCGGATGTTCTATGCGAACACCCATGGCAAAGTCCTTGCGTTCGATGTGGATCTTCTTCGCATGCAACATCCGGAATACATCCCGGGCCGAATGACCGGTGGCCAGAATGATCGCATCGCTGCGGTATTCGTCCCCATCGGCTGTACGGGCACCGCGAACACTATCGGCCTCAACGATCAGGTCCACTACTTTGCAATTGAAATGAACAAGACCACCGGCTGAAATGATCGCTTCCCGCATGGCGGTGATGATCCCTGGCAATTTATTGGTACCAATATGCGGATGGGCGTCCACAAGGATCTCCGGCGATGCACCATAAGCTACGAATGTGTTAAGAACGTCCTGTACGTCACCTCGTTTGTGGCTTCGTGTGTACAGCTTTCCATCGCTATATGTACCGGCTCCGCCTTCACCGAAACAATAATTGCTGTTCGGGTCAACGATATGCAAGCGGTTTATTGCAGCAAGGTCCCTTCTTCGGTCGCGGACATTCTTACCACGTTCCAGGATCACCGGGCGCAAACCGTTGCTTATGGCTCGCAATGCTGCAAATAAACCAGCAGGGCCACAACCAATGATAAGTACTGTTGGAGCGGAGCTTACGTCGGTCAAAACGGGCGGTCCGAAGGTTCCCCGTATTTCGATCTCTGTGGAAACGAGTACGCGCAATTGCATCCGCGGGTGCTTGCTGCGTGCATCAATTGAACGCTTCAAGATCCTCGACGTACCGACATCCTCAAGGGCGATCCCGGCGTATTCCGCAGCCGCCTGTCGCACAAGTACCGGGTCATTGGCCTCAGCTGGGGATAGCAGTATATCGACGATCCGTTCCAAGTATCGGTAGGTTGGTGCAGGTTGTTGGATAACGGTTCTTTGGTTCAAGCACCAACTCGCGATCCACTAGTTATCCTTCGAACGTAAAGGTCAATACCCAGACCTTCGAACGAAGGCTTTGAATGGGCCTACTGAATCGTGTATCGTCGTCGATCAACAAATTCGGGATCCCTATTCCGGTCTTGAGCTCAATGCCGAATTTGAAATAGGGGAGGAACATATCGAAACCACCGCCCACTTCGGCAGCATAATCATTCTTTTTCAGTTTGATCACCACCTCGTCGTCAAGATCCTGATTCACATCTTTTTGGCTTGCCATATCGATTCCGAAATGACCACCAGCGATCAAGTATGCGGCGAAATTGTTGATCCTATCACTACGAAGTTTTACAAGCAGCGGAAATTCCAAGTAGGTGCTTTCCACCTGTTTTTGAAAGAAGACCGAACCAACTACAGGGTCCCTGAATTCATATTGCAGGATCCTGTCCTGGAACGAAAGGGTAGGTAAGAACCTAAGGCTCAGGTTCTTGGTCATGTTCAAGGATGCAACGATCCCCAAATTGAAACCCGGCTGTTTCTGATGCTGCATTTCCAACAACGAGTCCCCGAACACCGAGTTTGGTTTCATGCGCGTATAGAAATCGCTTGTGTTGTAGCTGAGCAGGAACCCGAAATGAAACCGATGCAGATCGAAGTTCGGCATGTTCTTCACCTTGATACCCTTGACCCCCTGAGCACTGGACCCTAGAGAGGCCAGCAGGAAGAGCAGCGGTAACAACGTTTTGAAAAGCCTATTACGAAACATAGTATGGGCAACGAAATTAAGCACGGATCCGTATGTGGCCTTATGCATGACCAAGCGGTTGTCTACCATCTATTTGCGGCCAGTGTACAGAGAAGCAATTCCTCCGGTCAATGACTCGGCCTTGCATTCGCGCAACCCGGCGCTGACCATGATCTTCAGGAAATCCGCGCCTTCGGGGAACGCCTCTACGCTCTTTGGCAGATAGGTGTATGCAGCATTGTCTTTGCTCACCGCTTTACCAACAAAGGGCATTACACGGTGGAAATAGAACCTGAACAATTGCTTCATGGGCGTTTTCTGCGGTTTCGAGAATTCCAGCACGAATAACCTTCCGTTGGTCTTCAGAACCCGCTGCATTTCGGCGATCCCGCGTTGGAGTTCTTCAAAATTCCGTACTCCGAATGCTACTGTTATCGCATCGAATGTTCCATCCGCGAATGGTAGAGCAATGGAGTCCGCTTGTTGCAATTTGACCTGCTGGTCCAGTCCCTTTTTGGTCACTTTCTCACGACCATAACTCAACATACCTTCCGAAATATCCACGCCGATCACTTCAGGAACGTGCTTGGCGGCCATGATCGCAAGGTCCGCAGTACCCGTAGCGACATCCAGTAATTTCTGCACGGGTTCCTTGGTCACGTCGCGCATCACTTTGCGGCGCCAACCTTGGTCAATGCCCAGGGAGAACAGGCGGTTCAGCAGGTCGTACTTCGGCGATATCGCATCGAACATCTGCTCCACTTGTTGCCGTTTGGAACCATCCGGAGAGTAAGGTGTAACGGTCATGACGGCAATTCAAGACGAATGCATTCACTGCGAAATCGTGTAGGATCCACGGGTACTACGCCAACTTCTTCGCACACCAGACCGCCAGCAAGGTTGGCCAATTCTCCGATGTGTTTTGCTGGTAACCCCTGCGCCAAAGCCAAGGCAGCTACCGCTATCACCGTATCACCGGCGCCACTGACATCTGCGATCTTTCGGCGATGCGCATCAATACGATGGGTTGCTTTGTCTTGATGCATATAGGTTCCGTGCTCGCTCAACGTGATCATGCTGATGGCATTTCCCAGATGCTCTTCCAATTGTTCCACGGCATCGGCAACGCTTTTATTGCTGGTCGGATCAATTTCGATCTTCAGTCCTTCGCGCAGTTCCTTCAGGTTCGGTTTGAACAACGAAACGCCTCGATAGGCGAGAAAATTCCGCTTCTTCGGATCAACGGCTACCGGAACTTTGGCCGTATTCGCCAGCTCAATGATGCGTGCGATCGTGTTCTCCGCAAGCACGCCTTTGTTATAATCCTCCAATACGATCACGGCCGGCTTTTCCGATCCCAACAGTGCTTCAACACGAGCGATCAATGCGTTCGCATCGTTGAGCGATAGATCGTCCTCCTGTTCCTCATCAACTCGGACAATGTGCTGATGGCCACTGATCACGCGGGTTTTTACCGTGGTTCGGCGCTCGGATGAGCGTATGATGCCGGCCACTGAGAGGCCTTGTTCCTTGAACCGGAGGTCCAAATTCCTAGCATGATCATCATCACCAACTACACTAACGACGACGGCATTCGCGCCAAGCGCTTTCATGTTCAGGGCTACGTTCGCTGCACCGCCTAATCGGGCACTGCGTTCGTGCACTTGTACCACAGGCACAGGTGCTTCCGGGCTTATGCGTTCCACGCGACCCCATAGGTATGCATCCACCATAACATCACCGATCACAAGTGCTGTTGTGCGTTGTGCGCCATCGAAGAACCGTTCACTTGCGAGCGTCATCTTTTATCAAAGTTCGCCAACTGCTTTCGCGATACGACGTAAGGCTTCCGCCAATTTTTCATCGCTCGTTGCATAGCTGATCCGTACGGTGTTATCCGCACCGAAAGACATGCCTTCCACCAAACTCACATTGGCGTTATCAAGCAGGTATAAACTGAGGTCTATTGCACCTTTTATCGGCCCTCCGAAAGACGAACTCACATCCGGTAGCAAGTAGAACGCACCTTGAGGAACGTTGCATTTCCATCCTGGGATCTTGTTCACTCCGGCAACGACAAGATCACGTCTCCTTCGGAAATCATCACGCATTCCAGAAAGAACCGCAGGGTCGGCTTCCACACAGGCTTTCGCAACACGTTGCGCGATACCATTCGCGCCGGAAGTGAATTGACCTTGCAATTTTGTCGCTGCTTGTGCGATCCACAACGGCGCTCCGATATAGCCTAACCGCCATCCGGTAAGTGCGAATGCTTTGCTGAGACCGTTCACCGTAATGGTACGTTCTGCCATACCAGGCAACGAGGCAAAGCTGAAATGGGATCCGTCGAAGACGATGTGTTCGTAGATCTCGTCGGCGATCACGTATAGGTCCTTGTGCTTCGCAACTTCTTCCGCCAACGCTTCGTGTTCTGTTCTGGTAAGCACGGAGCCACTTGGGTTACAGGGGCTACTGAACATGATCAGCCGGGTCTTCGGTGTGATCGCGGCGGCGATCCGTTCCACGGGTACCTTCCAATCTTCTTCCAATGTGGACTTTACGATCACGGGGATACCACCTGCTAATTGCACTTGTGAGGCGTAGCTCACCCAGAACGGAGCGGGTATCACTACTTCGTCACCGGGACCTACCAAGCTCATGATCACGTTGATCAACGCTTGTTTGGCACCTGTACTTACCACGATCTGATCAGGGGTGAACGAGAGACCGTTATCGCGTTCGAACTTATTGGCGATGGCTTCACGCACATCGGCATACCCGTTGACCGGCGAGTATTTATGCCAATTTCCGTTCAACGCTTCACGCGCTGCATCCAATGCGAAAGCTGGCGGATCATGATCCGGTTCGCCCAAGCTCAGGTCGATAATGTCTCGGCCAGCAGCGCGCAACTCGCGGCTACGGCGGGCCATCAGCAATGTTGCCGATTCTGACATGGACGAAACAATAGGGGACAGGCGCATGCGTTGATTCTAGGTCAGTGAACGGTTGTTCTTGCAATAAGGGCGCAAAACTACATAAGCGGGACGGGGTGGTCCCGAACATCTGCGCCAGTATCCCGATATTCGTCCACGACTTTATGAACATGAACGATCCTTTGATCCTGGTCCTTGTGGCCATATTGCCCTCTGTAGTGGTTTTTCTAACCTCGTTCTATGCGATAAAACAGTTCATGGGTGCGCGACAAAGTGAGCGCGTTACGGACCTGCGGAAAGAAGATCACAAACATGCATTGCCTTTACGTTTACAAGCGTATGAGCGTCTTGCGCTGTTCACGGAGCGCATTTCGCCGGGTGCCTTGGTGTTGCGATTGCACAAGAGCAGCATGAGTTCCGGCTCGCTGCATAGCGCGTTGATCAGCACCATTCGGGAGGAATTTGGGCATAACGTTACCCAGCAGATCTATGTAAGCGATAAGGCGTGGTCCAAGGTGATGAAAGCAAAGGAAGAGACCATTCGGTTGATCAATTTGAGCTATGAGCAGACCGGGAATGTGAATTCCGGAACGGAATTAAGTCGCAAGATCTTTGAGAATGCCGCAAAATTGTCGCACACTCCGAGTCAAGAGGCCATGCAGGCGATCAAGGAGGAAGTGCGCCGGATGTTCTGATCAGATCGACGCAAGTACATCCTCTGCGGCAGAAAAGGGGTCAGCACCGTTGTGTACGGCATTAACAGCATTTTCCATGGCAATTCTGGTTTTCGGATCTTCGCGGAATCGTTCCAATAGGCCAGCTTCAACAGCTTTTTGAAGCCAGTACAGGTCTTGCTCGCTGCGTTTGGCGTCCAGCATACCGGATCCCTGTCCCATCGTGAACAGTTCCTCAATGTGGTCGGTCAATTCCGTGATCCCCGCGTTCGTTATGGCGTCGGTCAACAATACTTCCGGATGGCGTCCATTCGTGCGTAACGGTAAATAATGGATCGCATTGATCAGGTCCCGCTGTGCTTGCTGTGGACGTTGGATCGCCTGAGAGGCGGTTTTTGTGATGGCGACAATATCGGCCGCTTCCATGATGCCCCGCTTGATCCCTTGCAATTCATCACCTGCGCCCGCTATCATCAACAACAGGTTCAGATCGGTCATACGGTCAACTTCCAATTCGTTTTGGCCAACGCCGACGGTCTCTATGAGGATCCGGTCGTAACCTGCAGCTTCACATAAGGTGATCGTTTCCCGCGTTCTACGTGCCACGCCACCCAATGTGCCTGCAGTTGCAGACGGCCGGATAAAGGCATCATCATTCTGCGCCAATTTCTCCATGCGCGTTTTATCGCCAAGAATGCTGCCGCCGCTGGTTACACTGCTTGGGTCTATGGCCAGCACCGCAACTTTGTGCGTTCTCTGGATCAATTCCGTTCCCAACGCATCGATCAACGTGCTTTTACCGACTCCAGGAATGCCGGTAACACCCAGTCTGTATGCTTTTCCGCTGTAGTTAGCGCAACGCGCCAGCAGTGCTTTTGCTGCACCCCTGTCCTGAGGCCTTGTACTTTCAATAAGCGTAATGGCCTTACCGAGCGCGCCACGATCACCAGTTCGGAGGTCTTCAAAAAGTTTATTCATGGATGCAGTCATACCAGCTCGATATATACCGTATTGCGCATGGTATGGTCAGAATTCGCGGTGCACCGATCCATGGAAATTGAGCAGTGGATCAATATCCCTTTCTATAGTTGTCCACCCATTCCGGGTCACCAACATCGTGCAGCAATCGGAATACATTATCGTTGCCAATGGCAACACCTGTGGAATGCATGATGCCGTAGTCCGTAAGTAACAGTAACTGCCGTCCGGAAGGTGAATCCGGTTTTTCGGCCCATCCTTTACCCGGGTGTTGGCCCTCCATTGGTCGGAACGGGAATTCCCAGAATCGAAGTTTCCAGAGTTCATCGAACGCGGGACAATCCAAGAGCACCGCGGTGGTATCCTCAGGAATGAAGCAGAATTCCACATTGTACTTGCGGAAAAGATTGATCTGTTCACTATTGGCCTGACTTGGTACAATGCCTTGTGCCTGTTGAACGAATAGTGCACGCGTTAACGGAGCCGTCTCGATCACTTTTCCTTCGAATTCCTTGATGATGAACAACGTGAAAAGTTCATTGTTCAGTCCGGTGTTCAACCCCAGGCCGAATGTATAGGTCGCTAGCGGTGCTGCTGTTTCTCCGCTTCCTGAACGCATGGAGCACAAGGTTAGAACGGTAGCCAACACAAAGAATATACGCGGAAAAGACATTCACGCGAAGGTAAGGTGAAACGGGATGGATGTCTAACCGATAGTAGACTTGGTGCCAACAAAAAAGGGCTACCGAAGCAGCCCTTTCCCGTAGGTCTTGGTCAAGTCTATTGCTTCACGAACGGTGTTACACCGCGTGGTGCACCTTCCAACGTGGTAATGCGAACGAAATAGGTTCCACGTTCCAGTTTCTCGATCGGTAGTGTAACGCGTTGCACGCCTTCCACAGAGCGGGTTTCGCCAACAGCACGGCCACCACTATCGGTGATCCGGATGAGCAGCACATCTTCCTGTGTTTCCGAGAATACGAGTTCGGCATTATCCCGTGCAGGGTTCGGTACTACGATCACTTCCGTGCGTTGCTTGAACTCCGCGCTTACCGTGTTCGAAAGCGCTGCAGCGCCGTCGAAGTCCACTTGCGTCAGGCGGTAATAGTTAACGCCCATCAACGGGAATTCATCCGTGAATGCGTACCGTGTCAATTGCTGTGTATTGCCAGCTGCGGTAACGGTACCGATCTGCTCGAAGCGTTCGCCATCGCCACTGCGTTCTACAACGAAGTGAGAGCTGTTGTTCTCGCTTGCCGTGCTCCACGTAAGATCCACCGTACTGGTACGCGGATGCGCCACCAATTCCAGCAGTTCAACCGGAAGGATCATGCAATCCAACATGTTCGGTGCTCCCATTTGCCAGGTAACATCATACCCGGAGGTGGTGTGGTGGTAGTCATTCACGAACATAATGAAGATCTCACCAACGTTCACGCTGGAGAAGCCCGGCGTCCAACCGTCCACAACATCGGTGTAAGGTGTAGCAGGCGCTCCATATTGAGGAGCCGCATAAGCAGCATTGCCCATACCCGTTGCATAACTACCCGTAGCCGCATCCGTTGTATATGCAGAGGTAAAGCTGCAACGTTTCGGGGCTCCGGTAGGTAATGGACAAAGCGTGCTCATGGTGTTACCGGCCGGGAATGGACCCCAAATGGCCCAATCATAATCTTCATCACCATTCGGAGTGATCGTCATGCCTAGCGTACCGCTGGTATTGGCCGCAAATGCATACCAGGAACCGATGCGCTCACCACCGGATAAGCAACCCCAATTGATATTGGAAAGGTCGTTCGCGCAACCGGGGTTAGCGAATCCAGCAGAGACCGGATCACCGGTACACAGCGTGAATGCACCCAAGCAATCACCTTGCGGTGTGGCCGTATAGCCTTCTGTTACACAGATCCCGAAATCACCACGTGTGCCATTGTATCCCCACATCCGGACATAGTAGACCGTATTCGGAGCAAGCGGGTTACACCGGCGGTCGATCTCCGGCATATTCCCTGGTCCATCATCATC
>JAGNUG010000029.1 GCA_017987115.1 Flavobacteriales bacterium
GTAGCCACCAGTGCCATCGGGAGTAAGGCCATATCCGGTATCCATACCGGCACCACCGAGATACGTGCTGAACAACAAATTGCTTAAAGAAGGATCCAATGAAAAAAGAACAGCGTCCTGTAGCCCTGCGTTAAAAGCTTGAAGGGCTCCTGGAGTAACAGGAAAATCCGTAGAGGTAGCAGAAGCCGATACGACACAGTTCCCGGCAGCATCGAGGACGATCTCTCCTCGAAATTCATCGCCATAATTGTTTGCGACCTGATTGTATCCATCCATATCCGCACCACCCAAATAAGTTGATCCGATGATAGCGGAACCATTGGAGTTGAGGTGGGTAATTACAATATCAGTGATCCCGAAACCTGCTCCATTAAGATCCGGATCATAGGCACCGATACTGGTCGGGTAATCGGGCGAGGAACTTGAACCAAGAACAAATACTTCTTCATTGGCATTTACCACCATGGAATGTGGAAGGTCGTCATCACTACCGCCCAAATAGGTAGCATAAAGAAGCGCAGAACCATCTGCACTTAACTTGCTGACCACAATATCGGTAAAGCCACCACCGAAGTTCATTTGGAATGAACCAACATTCGTTGGGTATCCCTGCCCGAAAGACCTTGCTCCCGTGAATATATGACCCTGTTCATCGAATGTTGCCGTGTGACCGTAATTCTCTGAACCTCCCACGTCACCTGTTCCGCTAAGAGTGCTCGCCAACAGTAATGGATCGATCACAATGGGCCGCGAATGATCAACATCCATTCCAAAATTGAAACCAACTGAATTTCCGTTCACCACGAACCCGCACTCGATCTTTTCCTTAGCACCATCCGCGTACCATGCTACCGGTTTCATTTCGATCAATTCCCCAACGCCAGTTCCTAACACTAAAGCACCATCATTGCGCACGTGGATCCCATCCAAGCCTTTGTACACAAATTCGATCTGATGTAGATCCGCTCCGGCTTCCAGTAGCATATCATATTTATACATACCGTTCTCCGAATACCAACGCATATCGACACCGGGCCATAGATCGGAATAAGTGATATCGTAGAAACACGGGATCTCCCCTGCCCATTTGGAAGGATCGTTCCCTAGAAAATAATTCAAGTGATGCTCCTTTTTTCGACCCGCGTTCAGTCCCGGGTTCATGTTCGCACCCACGAATTCCATTTTCCAAGCATGACCGTATACGGTTGGTTGAACACTCGTTCTATTTAAATGTGCCTCGTGCAATAGATCTCCCGCATCGTCCTGAAGTTTCGAGAATGTGATGCCATTCCGTTCAGCGAACAACGCCAATCCGTTGACTTCCGCGCGATAGAGCACTTTGGAAAGCCATTGGCCTTTGTTAGCAATGAAACTCACACCGGTACTAGCATGTCCCTGAATGACATGAGTGTCAGAAGGGTCGTGTTCATGACCGTCCTTCGCACTGGAAGCAAGTATCAACCCTGCAAAAAAAATAACACACCACGACCGAATGAGAGAGCTATTCATATGTTCAATTCCTTTTGACCGCTACAATTGTTCCGATAATAATTCCGCTAATAATAGGGTATGATCGAAACAAGTCAAACAAACTACTAGATCTACTGTGTACTATTCAGAAGAAGCTGACCAATGTTCAGTTTTCTGGTACGCAAAGCTACATACTTCACTACGAGGCAATTATACCGATACCAGATAAACCAGGAACTATGGAAATATGCCTTATCTAACCAAGGTCACGTGTCCATGATGCTCGGCGAATTCATCCGCAGCGCAACGGTCCTTGAACGAGATGATGTAGAAGTATGTGCCATCAGGAACTGCTGATCCGGTAGCATTGTCCAAACCACCATTCCACCCTTTGTGGATGGACGTGGTCTCGTACATTTTCAGGCCCCAACGATCGTATACCTCCATCCGGAAGTCCTGGAATCCGATCCCATCAACCCCGAAAATATCGTTCTTCTGATCACCGTTGGGTGAGAACACATTCGGGATGAAGTTATCTGCACGGATCGGTGAGATGTGGAAGACATCAACGGTATCCAGCACGGCACAACCTTGAAGATCCGTTGCAATGAAAGAGTACGTATTTCCACCTTCAACAGGAATACTTTCCTCAGTGGATCCCGTATTCCACAAGATGTTCGAAACACCATAATTCGGTGCTAAGGACCCAACATCCGCACCACAGATGTAGATATCCTCCATCGGAGGTGGCAATGTGGCCAAGAATACATCGATGGAATCAGTAGCCGTGCAGAAACCGTCCGTTACGGTTACCGTGTACGTGCCGACCTCACTTACGGTGATGGTGGAATTCAATGAACCAGTTTCCCATAAATAGGTGTCGAACCCAGTTCCTGCGCTGATCTGCGTTGAGCCATTCGGGCATAAGTATCCGGGTGAATCCGGGTCAAATGCCAAACCTGGTGTTGTGAACGTAACAGGCATGGTCGTAGAGTCCGCAGAAATACAGATCCCATCCACGGCAAGCAGACCTATTTGATACGTGCCAGGGCCGGCATATTCATGGGTCGGTGCAGTTGCTGTGGAGGTAGCTCCATCACCAAAAGTCCAAGTGAATTGGTTGGCTCCGATGGAAGTATTGTTCAGTTGAAGGAAATAGCCATCGCACGTACTCAATGGTGTTGCCTCGAAGGCTGCAAGTGTTGAAGCCGGGTCATAGACATTCAAAGTAATGTAGGTGGTATCGGAAACGTTGCAGGAATTGGGGTCGTTACCGATCAAAGTTATCAAGTAGGTTCCCACGGAATCATAGGTAACCGTAATGTTCGTGCCTGTCTGCTGGGGTGAACCGTCTCCGAGGTCCCAGATGAATTCAGGTGCAATTCCTGAAGCCGTTAAGTTGAACGTAGCTGGTACGCAACCGGTAATGGCATCCGAAGAAACATTGGCCTGCACACCTGCTGTCTCGAAATCGATCTTGAAAACCGCGATATCCCAACCTATCTGATTGGCTGGGGCATATGCCCACGGAGTTGACTGCATGCTTTGTCCTCCGCTACACACACCTTGGTATACGATCCCGTTCTTATCGAACCGGCTTGTTCCACCATCAACGTGGCTACCTCCATAATGTGTTCCGAATAGAATATCGGTAAGACCAACATCAAAGGATGCCAAGTAGAAACTACCTGTTGTATGCAGCGCATCCGCTGTGAGCGGCAAAGCACCGCTTGCAGCGTAGCCTGAAATATAAATGTGATCACAAACGTCCACCAAAAAAGCAACGGGCGCAACATTGCCAGGGATCATGGTGGTGATCGGCGCTTGTGTGAGGTCCGCTGTGAGTTTTGCAATGAAGATATTCCCTTGGCCAGTAGCGCCATATGTTCCAGCTGGAGAAACAGGTATTGTCCCGTCCGTTTGTCCGTAGATCCATACATCATCAGCGCTATCGAGATCAATGAAATAGGCACCATCGCCACTTGTAGTTCCGAAAAATGACCCAGCGATCTGTGTAGTGAGGTCGCTACTGAAACGCATCACGTAGCCATCGCGATCGCCGCCAACATACGCAGAGGCATAACCACCCGTACTAACAGGTAGATCGGTGCTTTCCGTAATACCTGCAATGAAGATCTCGCCGTTTGCTGCAATACGCAATCCCATTGCGTTATCATCTGAGGACCCACCGACAAAAGTTGCCGCAAGCATTTGGCTGCACGTGGGATCCATCACGAATACAACGCCATCCTGCCCACCAGCCAATGTCGGTTGGAAAGCACCTACCGAAGCTGGAAAATCAGCGGAACTCGTAACGCTGGAGATCACAATATTCCCGACTTGATCAACGATCACTTCGCCACGATAGCCTTCACCGTAATTCCCCCACATTTCATTGTACCCATCCGAACCGGAGCCTCCAACGAATGTTGAACCCTCCAATACTGAACCATCGAAAGAAATGTGGGTCACCGTGATGTCCAGATCAGCATTGGAGTTATCGAAAGCCCCTGGGGTGACAGGAAAATCCGAAGAACCAGAGGACCCCAGTACGATCAATTCGCCGAGCGCATTGGTAACCAGACTATGCGGGTTCTCCCCACCTGATCCGCCGAGATAGGACGCCCAGATCAACATACTTCCGTCCGGAGAATATTTGCTCAGGCTTATATCCGTTCCACCACCTCCCATTGCGGTCTGAAATGCCCCAACCGTTGCAGGATAAGTTGGACCGAAATTCCGGCCTGCTGTGAAAATGTTCCCTGCATTGTCGAATGTTGCGCAATGCCCATAGTTGCTGGCGCCTGTTGCACCGGAATACGTTCCTGCGATCAATACGGGATCGATCACGATCGTACGGGAAGCATCCACAGCTTGATCAAATTTGAACTTCACTGTATTACCATCAAGAATGAATGAGCACGGTATCGCCCCACCCTTTTCATCTCCGTAAAATGCAACCGGAGCCAACTCCGTAACTTCACCAACAGAGGTTGTAAGGACCAGTTCACCTTTCTCTCCGATGTTCATAGCGTCGAGACCATCATACGCCAGTGCCACACTCATATGGTCCGCACCTGGTTCGAGAACAACGTCATACTTGAAATTGCCGTTCACCTTGGAAAGCACCACATCGATCCCTGGCCAAACATCGTGCTGGACCAGACCACCGAAGACCGGCACGTGACCTTTCCAGTTGGACCTATCATTGCCTATGAAATAATTCTCGTAATGATCGGCCTTGTCCGTACCTGTGGTCCTGTCAGAATTACCATCCACAAAACGCATACGCCAGGAATGTCCGTTGAAGACCAGTGAATTCTGTTCTTCGTTCGACAAGAGAGCAATGTCATGCATGCGATCTGCCGCGCTTTCCTCCAACTTGGACCAGGTCCAGCTGTTCCGTTCAACGAACATCATTGCGCCGTTCACGCCGGTCCTGTATAGCACTTTGTCCGACCATTGCCCAAGATTCTGAACGAAGGTTTGATGCACGTTCGCGGTTACGGTCGCATTATTTCCATGATCATGATCATGCTCATTACCAGCTTGTGCGGTAACCGCAAACGATAGGATCAATGTAGAAGAGATCAATTTTTTCATTGTGTAAAAGATCATAGTTGGTATTCGACCAATTCACCTTGTTAGCGTACGACCATGATATGGCCAAGTTTAGTTGCCTGTTCCGAACGTGAACATTCAGCGTTGTATTCCAATCGGTAGACGTATACATCATTCTTCACCGGCGTACCATTGAACGTGCCATCCCACGGTCTGATGGGTGAACCGGTCTCATAGATCTTCTCGCCCCAGCGATTGAAAATGAGCAGTTCGGTATCGCCTTCTCCGTATCCGGTAATGATGAACGTATCGTTCCTTCCATCACCATCCGGCGTAAACGCGTTCGGAGCGAACAACAATGCGTCCGGATCCAATGCTATGACCGTGATAGTATCCATGTGCGGACAATTCAGGTCATCCCAGACAGTGAACGGATAAACCCCTGCACCATATACGGTCTCGGTCCTGTTCGTACTTCCTGTTTCCCACTGATACGCCGTTCCGGCCATAGGGACGGAAAGAACAACTTCAGCATTCGGGCATGCATTCAACGAATCGGAAAGATCCAATAGCAACCCTTCGAATACTTCCACCGAATCCTGGCCAAAACACGTTCCGGTGTAAACGTTCACGACAAATATCCCACCGTGATCCACTGTGATCGTTGGTGTTGTTTCTCCTGTGCTCCATACATAATAATCCACATCAGAGGTTGCGTCCAATACAGTCGTTTCGCCATAGCAAATGATCGCAGTAGGAACAAGCGTCGTCGGCAGGTCATTGATCAGCGTTACAGGTAGTGTCATTTGATCGTTCTGACCGCACCCAAGGTCCGTGATCGACAACGTTACGTTGTACGTCCCAGGATCGGTATAGGTGTGGGACGGGTCGAATGCATCGTACACCGTACCGTCTCCCATGTCCCAGGAATAGCTCAAACTATCTCCAGTACTCAGGTTATTCGTGGTTACGTATAGCAATGTACAACTGTCCGTCTGTTGAATTGCAAAATCAGCGACCACCGGATCAATGGGATCGATGGTGACCTGCGTAAAGCTTGTATCGTTCGGCACACAACCCCAAAGGTCCGTGATGACCAACGTGATATCGAATGTTCCCGGTGTTGTATATGTGTGCGTTACGTTTGAATCGGTATACATGGTGCCATCGCCCATGTTCCATTCAAAAGCCATGTTCGATCCTACGCTTTGATTATCCGTGGTCGCTAACATTTGCGCACAATCGAATACTTGGTCAATGGTGAAATCCGCTTGGATCGGTATCAACGGATCAATGGTGATCTGCACATCAGTGGAGTCGATGATATTGCACGTGGAACTATCAACGGCGATGAGCTGGATCGTGTATGTACCTGCTCCAGAGTAGGTATGGGTAACATCCGTACCCGTCAACTGGGTACCATCACCCATGTTCCAAGTATAGGATGGAGCATTTCCGAATGAAGCATTCGTTGTTGAAACCACCACGTCATCACAATTCGGCACTTGATCTATCGAAAATGCCGCACCTACCGTATCGGGGGCTGCCATGAATACCTGCTGAAGCAACGTATCCGGCTGGGAACAACCTGTGGGGTCATATGTTATGAGCTGAATATCGTAAGTACCGGCCAGGTCATAGTTGTGTGTCACGTTCGTATCGGTGTATTGCGTACCGTCTCCCATATCCCATTCAAAGGCGATAGGCGAGCCCGTGCTCGTGTTCGTGGTATTGATCTGGAACGTGGAGCAATCTGAATTCTGTGTATAGGTGAATGAGCCAGTAAGTGTTTGCGCTTGCCCGATCGTAACAGGAAAAGTTATCGTATCCGCCAAATTGCAAGCAAGTGAATCGTATGCGATCAGTGTCACGGTATATGCACCAGGCGAAGTGTATGTATAGGATGGTTCGAAAGCTGATACGGTAGGACTTCCATCACCGAAATTCCAGATCCAAACATCACCTGTACTGTTGTTCACGAAATCGATCTGGATCGGCGCACAACCTTCGTTCAGCGTTCCAGCACCTGCTGCATTCACGCCAGCTACTTGGAAATCGATCTTGAATACGCCAATATCCCAACCAATGGTCTGGTTCGTTGCCCAAGCCCATGGGGTTGTTTGCAAACTTCCCATTCCGCTGCATACCCCTTGATAGATCACGCCATTCTTATCGAATCGGCTTGTACCGCCATCAACATGGGATCCACCGTAATAGGTACCGAAAAGCAGATCAGCCATATCCACATCAAATGCTGCGAGATAGAACGACCCGGACTGATAGAGGGCGTCGGGGGTAACGGGAAGGTCGCTCGGAGAGTTGTATCCGGATATATAAATGTTGTCACATACATCAACCAAAAAGGCGACCGGAGCCATTGTACCCCATCCTCCGCCCCCAATGGGTCCTATTGTTGTAGTGATAGGTAACGAAGTAAGGTCTCCTGAAAATTTCGCAATAAAAATTCCTGCGTCGGGCTGACCATACGTGCCAACGGGCGAAATAGGTATGATCCCTTCCGTTTGTCCATAGATCCACACATCTTCGTTCAAGTCAATATCGAGGAAATATGATGTGTCTTCCTGATCGGTTCCGAAGAACGTACCAGCGATCATTGAGGTCAGATCACTGGTCAATCGGACCACATAGCCATCACGCGAACCTCCAATAAAAGCAGGTGAGACCGATCCCGGCGTAGTTGGAAAATTGGAGCTCTCAGTACCACCGGTCACGATCACATCGCCATTCGCTGCGATCCTTAGACCCATGCCACTATCATCGTCCGTGCCACCCAAATATGTGCTGTATATCAATGAACTACAATTCGGTTGAATGGCAAGAACCACGGCATCTTGACCACCACCCAGCGTACCTTGTAGACATCCCGCTGTGGTCGGGAAATTCGCAGAACTTGAGAAGCTCGCTACGAGTATGTTGTTCGCGTCATCCAGAAAGATCTCACCACGATAGGACTCGCCATAATTACCCCACATAGCGTTGAAACCATCATCTGCTGCACCACCGATATAGGTTGAACCGATCACCGAGGAACAATCTGCGCTGAAATGGGTAATGACCATATCCGTTCCTCCTGCATTGGCTGAGGAAAGTGCTGCACTGGATACCGGATAATCGCTGGAACTGGTTGAGCCGAGGATGCACAGCTCACCCAAGCTATTCACGATCATACTGTGTGGATTCTCACCCGAAGAACCGCCGAGGTACGTTGCCCAGATCAAGTTGCTTCCATCAGGGTTGTATTTGCTGAATGACATATCCGTACCGCCACCGCCCATCGTGGTCTGGAATGCACCGACCGTAGCCGGGTACGTAGGTCCGAAATTCCGAGCACCTGAATAGATATTCTCAGCGCTATCATAGGTTGCACAGTGTCCGTAATTACTACTACCAGTTGCTCCACTCAACGTGCTAGCGATCAGAACAGGGTCGATCGTAACTGGTCGATCGCGATCATATCCTTCTTCCAGAATGAATCGAAGCTTACCGTCCTGAACTTGGAAATCACACTTCAAGGACTCCTTCGATCCATCGCTATAGAATGCGACAGGCTTCAATTCCACCACATTTCCTACCGATGTCGACATGATCAGCTGTCCATCGGCATTTACTGAGATCCCGTCCAATCCCTCGAAGTAGAAACCAATATCAGTCGCGTTGGCATTTGCTTCAAGTAAAATATCATACTTCAAATTTCCGTCGATCGCGTGATAACGAACATCAATACCATCCCATACCTCGTTGTATGTCAATTCACCGAAAGCAGGTACATGGTGCTTCCATTTCGAAGGGTCATTACCTAGAAAATAGTTTTCATAACCGGGTTGAAGATCTCCTACAGCCACAGATACATCCTGAGATGGCGCAAGAAATCGCATTCGCCATGCGTGACCTTTGATTACCAGCGCATCGCGTTCTGCTTTGCTCAATGCCGGGCTATCATGGATAATTTCGCTTGTACCATCTTCATACTTCACCCAAGACATACCGTTCCGTTCCATGAAAACGGAGGCGCCATTCACTCCGGACTTATACAGAACCTGATGATCCCACTGACCGATGTTACGGGTAAACCTCACAGCCTCCGATCCGTGATCATGTTCCGCAAATGCGGTTAAGGGCAACAGCGCTACCAAGAGGATCAGGTTGCGTATCGACCTGTGCATTGTAATGTCCATGCGTTCAAATTATTGTGTACCAGTTCAAGGGACGCATTGAAGTTACAATTAGTTGCCCGATCGTATCTGTGCTGATCCTCTGAAACGGGATAAATAAAGGATGGAACGGGACTATACGATAACGTGTCCAGGACCGACCAAAAATCTCACTGGCACCGCAGCCAACTAGCGTACCAAGGTCACATGACCCTTATGCGTTGTTAGCGGCTTTGTGTCACACCGGTCCTTGAAAGAGATGATGTAGAAATACGTACCATCCGGAGCTTTATTGGAGGTATTATCAAGTCCACCGTTCCAACCTGCTGAAGGATTGCTAGCACTGTACATCTCTTGCCCCCAACGGTTGAAGACCTGCATACTGAATTGCTCGACGGCAAGCCCAGTGACCTGGAATGTATCGTTCTTGCTATCTCCGTTCGGAGAGAACACGTTCGGAACGAAAGCCAAGCCATCTGCCAAAGCAACCAACGTAACATTCACGGTATCGAGCACAATACAGCCATACTCGTCCGTTGCTACAAAAGAATAGTCCCCAGAACCTGTTGCGAGAATGGTAGCGGAGGTATCGCCTGTGTTCCAAACCACACTGCTTGTTACGAACGGCACGCTCAATATCGGACTGTCCCCTGGGCACGTTAACACATCGCCTGCGCTTGGATGAGTTGGTTGTGCAACTACCTGGATCGTATCTGAACCTACACAGATCCCATCAGTAACAGTTACCCAATAGTCTCCCGGTTGGGTAACACTGATCGTGCTTGATGTACTTCCAGTGGACCATGCATAGGTATCGAAACCAGATCCAGCGGACAATTGAACGGAGCTGCCGTTACAGATCGCGACCGGTGAAGGGAGGTCGATCAATGTCGCTGGAGGATCCAACGTGATCCGTTGTGAAAGGAAGACGGTATCCAAACAGACCAGATCTATTGCTGCAAGCACGACATCATAATTCCCGGGTCCACTGTAAGTATGAACGGGATTTGTACTGGCACTTGTTTGGCCATCACCGAAATCCCAGAAGTAGGTCAGATCTCCGACCGTGGTATTGAAGAACTCGGCGGAAAACCCTTGGCAATCACTACTGGGGATGCCAGCGAATTCGGGTTGTTGATCAAATGGTTCGATAATATTCACCATGACGAACGCAGTATCCGCTCCATTGCACGAAGCACTATCCGAACCGATAAGCATTACGTTGTATACTCCAACAGCAGAATATGTATGGACCACTACATCACCGAATTGTATGCCACTACCATCCCCGAGGTCCCATGTCCAAAGTTCAGCATTCCCATTAGCAGTGAAGGTGATCGGCGACCCCAAGCAACCGGAAAGACCATTTGCGCTTACCTGAATGCTTGCACTCACACCCTGCTCAAAATCGATCTTGAACACACCAAGATTACAATTGAAACTGTTGTTCGTGTTGCTCCAGGCGCCCGGTGTCGTGGGAAAGCTACCACCACCACAACCAGCGCAAACAGCTTGGTATACAACACCGTCCTTATCGAACCGCGATGTTCCACCATCCACATGTTCCGAAGCCGTACCGCCAAAAAAAGTCGCGTAAGCCAAAGAAATGGCATCCTGGTTCAGTACCATCAAGTAAAAATCACTTCCATCCGTGGTCGGCTGGAAAGCATCCGCAGTAACAGGAAGACCTGTGGTAGAGCTTGAAGTAACTCCCCCACCCGCAGGATTGGTGGAACCGCCCCATCCGCTGAAATAGATCTGACCGCAGATACTGACCAGAAAGGCCGAAGGACTGATGTTCTCCACCCCGGTACTTCCAATGCGCGTGGACCAGATCGATGTACTCAGGTCATTCGAGAACTTATGTATGAACTGCGAACCATTGGCGTTGTTGTATTTGCCCGGTGTGATCGGATAATTCCCGGCTGTTTGGCCAACTACATAAACATCATCCTGGGTATCCAATTGCACGAAATAGCTCTGATCGAATTCCGATGTACCAAGGTAGGTCGATGAAAGCAAGGTGGATCCGTCCGCAGAGAACCGTGCGATATATCCGTCTACCTGACCTGCAAGAACACCGGAAGCCGGAGTCCCTGTCATTAATAGATCCGCGCTTTGGGTTCCACCGGTTGCATAGATCTCACCGGTGGAGGATATCTGCACACCAAAACCTGCATCAACGCCTGTACCACCGTAATATGTAGCCCAGGACATGGTACTTAAGAATGGATCCAAGCGGAACAAATAAGCATCCAGACCACCACCGAACGTACTCTGCACAGCACCTGGTGACGTGAACAGGTTCGCACTCGTTGTACTGGTGATAATGATCGGGTTCTCAGCAAGATCCATAATGATCTCACCCCTGAATGGATCACCGTAATTGCGCAACAACGGTGCAAATTGATTCAACCCATCGTTCCCTGTTCCCCCAACGTAAGTTCCTCCGATCAGGGATGTTGCCGATGCATCCAAATGGATCACGGCAATATCACATCCAGCAGTATACGTGAATCCATATGAACCACCGAATGGCGGTGCAGTACCGCCATTGAACATGGTCTCGAATGCACCGGCACTCAATGGAAGGTCGGTCGAGGATGTGGTACCAAGAATGTACAGTTCATCCGCACTGTTCACGACCATGCTGTGTGGAATATCGTTACCTGTACCACCGATGTACGTACTCCAGACCTGAGTCGCTCCTGTTGGGTCGAATTTGGTGATGCCCATATCCACTGTGCCGCCACCGAAACCAGGTTGTTGCACACCCAATGTGGTCGGATAACCGATGCCAAAAGCGCTTCCTCCACCATAAAGATTCCCGGTCTCATCATAGGTTGCTGTAAGTCCGAAATTATCCGCATTGCTTCCCGAATAGGTACTGAACGTAACCACCGGATCAATGACCAGTGGATAGTTCGGATCGATACCATCAGGGAATTCGAACTGCACCCTGCCGTCCTTCAGCACATAACGGGCGGCAACAGGCCGTTCCGTTCCGTGTACCACCTGCCAAGCCACTGGACGTTGCTCCACCACTCTGCCAGCAGAAGTTTCAATGAACAACATACCCCCTTCGACACGCATCTTATCCTGCCCTTGGTAATGCATCGCTATAAGGGCCGGATCGGCACCTGCAGCCACCAACCAATCATACTTCAATCCATCTTTTCCCGAGACCCTAAGGTCAATACCTGGATACATGTCATTCAACATGGCGCCTTCAAAAACCCCAGCACCTGTACCCCATTTTGAAGGATCATTGCCCAAGAAGTAATTCACATAATGTGGCATACGACCAATACCTTCCTGCGTGTTCATATCGGCTCCAGCGAACTTTACAGAATACGCATGCATTCGCAGTGGCTCCGCATCGTCCGTATTACCACCATGGTTCCGGAATTCACCTCCTGAAGTGATCACATAGGTGAATGCTCCCTTTTCAATGAATACTGCGCCACCGTCCGTGCGGGCCCGATAGAGCACCTGACCTGGCCATTGCCCTTTGTTCTGGTGGAACTCCAGTCCAGCATATCCCTTATTGGGAGTGTGGACATGGTCGTGAGCCAACAATGAAGAACACCAAAGAACAAAGCCAATTAGGAAAAAATTTCGGGTCATAGGATCGGAATTGAATGCACAATATAACGACGCACTTCCACTCCATGTAGTTGTATGCGCTCCAGATCAGGAAGCGCACCATTCCTAGGATCCCAAAACAGCTATGATCCCGGATCAAGCAAACTGCAGGTCGTACAACTTCCGGTAAGAGCCATTGAGGGCCAATAGTTCTTGATGATCTCCCTGCTCAAGGATCTTCCCTTTATCAAGCACTAGGATGCGATCAGCTTTTTGAATAGTGCTCAATCGATGTGCGATCACGATACTTGTACGGCCTTTAGTGATATGCTCCGTAGCATCCTGTATAAGTTGTTCGCTGATACTATCCACACTACTTGTTGCTTCATCGAGAATGAGGACTTGTGGTTCGTGTACCGCGGCACGAATGAATGCGATCAATTGGCGTTGACCAACGCTCAGAATACCGCCTCGCTCAGCAACTTCCGTTTCATATCCATTGGGCAATCGCTCAATAAAATCGTGCGCACCAACGGCCTTAGTGGCTTGGACCACTTGTTCACGCGTTATCCGATGGTCATTCAACGTGATGTTGTTAAGTACGGTATCACTGAACAGGAACACATCCTGTAGCACAACGGAAACACTCTTCCGGAGTTCGGATAGACCATAATCACGGATATCCTTTCCATCCAACAGAACCCGTCCTTTCTGGTATTCGTACGCACGACTGAGCACGTTCACGATCGAGCTTTTACCCGATCCCGTGGATCCTACCAATGCGATCATCTCCCCTGCCTTGGCTTCGAAATTGATATCCTTCAGCACATGATCATCGTCCTCATAAGCGAACCAAACATGTTCAAAGCGGATATCGCCTTTCATATCCGTGGTACTAGCGGTCCCGGTATCCTGCAGTGCCGCGTCGGTATCCAGGATATTGAACACCCGTTCACTTCCGACCATTCCCATTTGCAGCACATTGAACCGGTCGGCCAATTGCCTGATTGGTCTGTACATCATATTGATGAACATGAGATAAACGAATACATCACCCACCGTAGCTGAACCCTGCAACGAATCCTTCACACCCCACCAGACCAGAAAAGCCAGCGATGTCGCACTAAGGATCTCAACGACCGGAAAGAAGATGCTGTACGCCAAGATGCCACGGATGTGCGCTTTCCGATGCTCTCGATTGATCGCTTGGAATTTGGCAAATTCCTGTTTCTCACGTCCGAAGAGCTGCACGATCGTCATCCCTTGAATATGTTCCTGAACGAATGCATTCAAACGCGAAACCTGTGTGCGCACATCCTGAAAGCTTTTCTGGATGGAATTCTTGAAGATGTTGGTGCTCCACAAAAGCAATGGGATCGGGATCATGCAGAGCAATGCCAGTTTCCAATTCACGACGAACATGACCACTACGACGACCGTCAGTTTCAGAATATCTCCCATGATCATAAGCAGACCTTGGGAAAAAATATCGTCAATGGTCTCAATGTCACTGATCACGCGGGTAACCAGCGTTCCTATCGGGGTGCGATCGAAGTACCGCATTTTGAATCCCATGACCTTGGTGTAGAGTTTTTGTCGCAGGTCGAACGTAACCGCCTGCCCGAGCCACGCAGTCCAATAACTCTGATAGAACTGGATCACCGTTTCGGCCACCAATAATCCGCAAACGATCAACGCTACGTAAAGCAGCCCTAGCGCATCACCGGTCAATGCGTAGTCATCGATCATATCGCCCATCAGCAGTGGCCTGACGACGCCCATTCCGGCCAAGAGTATGGTCAGCGCGAATGATAACCAGAACAACCTCATGTAAGGTTGTACGAATTGGAATACGCGCGCGAAAAGCTTACGATCGAATGCTTTTCCTTTGGTAGTGCTCATGCGTTGAAGTCAACTTGTTGGAAGCGGCCCTCAGGAATGATGAACGGATAACGCACATGTTCCAAGTACAGACCACGTGCTGGCGCACTTTTCCCTGCTGCGCTGCGGTCCTTTGCTGCCAATACATCCTTCATTGAATCAGCAGTCGCATCGCCTTTGCCTATGCGGATGCATGTACCCACAATAGCTCGGACCATATTGCGCAAAAATCGATCGGCCTTGATCCGGAAGACATAACCTTCATTCGTTTCTGCCCATTCCGCTTGGCGAACATCACAGATCATGGTCCTATTATCTGCTCCTGCCTTGCAAAAACTGCTGAAGTCCTGTTTCCCGATCACATAGGAACATGCTTTGTTCATAGCCTCAACATCCAATGCTGGAAACAACATGTACGATCTCTTTGCAAGGAAGGGGTCCTTCCGGCGATTGATCAGGTATTTATATCCACGCTCAGTGGCGCTGAAGCGGGCGTGTGCATCATCAGGAACGTTGATCATGCGCCGTACAGCAATACTTTCCGGAAGCATACTGCTGATCCGATGTGCGAAACGCGCATTGATGATACGATCCGTAGGTGCTTCGAAATGCAGGTAATACTCCGTGGCGTGAACGCCGGTATCCGTGCGGCCGCATCCGACAACATACAGGTCTGGAAGTTGCAATGCTTTGCGTAGCGCCAATTCAATGGTTTCCTGAACACTGGGATCAGCGGGTTGCCTTTGCCATCCCCGGTATGGTGTACCATCGTATGCGAGTTCCAGAAAATAACGGGGCATGATCTCCATGTGCCACAAGGGCGAAAGGGTGGCAAAGGTACTGGGAGCTCAGGATCCGCTGAATGAATTCATTTTCAATTCGCTCCTGGATCGATAATTCAAGGTACGATCTCCTGATCACAAGACATAACTAACACAGGCACCCACGTCAATTCGCGAAAGGTCAATAAATTCACCATAGTTCAGTAGCTCGCGGCCGATAGGATCACCTTCAATATTCAGATTCTGCAAAGTGGCTCGTGTGGCACTCGCAAAAAGGCCCATACCCAAACCGATATTGGATCTATATTCCAAGGCACAACCCAACCTTACTCCGTACGTCCTACCCCGCACAGTGATCGGCTCTAGGACGACGGCCCTATTTCGATAATCGAGAACACCGCCTGACAAAGATCCACTAACATTCAAGCCTTCTCCAAGTGGCCCACAATACAACACAGATGGACCGTAATACTTAACAACAATATCGTCTTTCACAAGTCCAATTTGCGTCGTTCCATCTTCCATCAGAAATGTCACTGCTTGCGTCGAACTTGAAGAGTTAACCATGCCAATTAGTAACCCTACCCCAATACTACTCGATGCCATTATATGAACTTCTCCGAATACACCAGTTGCTACGCGCAATCGGCGGTTATGTTCTTGTGCCCATTGCGGTAATCTGTCATCGATCTTACCTATGTGGTAACCGAACGCCCCTAACATCGCAACACGAAATATTGGGTGCGATCTGATATCACGCCTACGAAGATCTCCTGAGAACGAAGTATCATAATAGCGCTTCTGGTAATTTTTCAGAGTTGTGAAAGGTGCATAAGAACTTACCCTTTTGCTGTCGTAGAGATATGAATAATGTAACCCTTCCTTATCCGAACCGGTGATCTTACAATTCACTGAATCACCATTAAGACGTACGATAAGGTCTTGTGCATTCGAGCCAGTTAGAAGTACACCTGACCACAAGATCATGAGTAAAAATGCACGCATCGACCGGCGATATATACAATGCATATGTATTGTAACGAGTCGTAAATATCGCGTAGCCTAACTTATGTTACCTACTCTACAATAAGCTTTAACGTAGCTTGTCCAAGCACCACGAAGTAAGTACCTGCGATCAGGTGAGATTGTTCGATCTGTGTCCTCTTTTCGGTCGTAATTCCATTTAATACTGCGCGTCCAGCAACATCACGGATCTGATATGCTTCATTGGAAAGCGTCCCTAATATCAAAAACTCACCTGTCGTTGGGTTTGGAGCTATTGAAAACAATTGTTTATCCGGAATAGGAATATCAAGTAATAAATCAGTGCAAATGGTGTATGGCACTTGGTCATCATCGATGTAATTACCGCAGAATGTGTAAACGGGATCAACGCATCCTAGAGGCGTAGTCCAAAATGGGCGATAAATGCCTTCGAGACTGCCAATTCCTTCGACCCACACATCTTCATTGGACAAGAATAGCCTTTTCCTGGTGTGTCCATTAAGATCAACTGTATCTGTGGATTGCACAACTGCAAAGCCGAAATCATAATATTGGTCGTAATAGGCTGTATCACCAACATTTAGGCTAAAGTCGTACAAAACAATTACCGTATCCTGAAGTCCTACTGTACTCCGATACAAAACTTGCTGACCAGAAACCGCAATAAATTCATTACCACCACCATTACCAAATTCCCCCCAATCCAGACCCTGAAATTGAACAGTCGGTTCGGCGGAATATGTATAGTAAAGCGACATTGTCCATGGCCCGTATGTAGCATCCTGGCACGGCCAATCTTCCGTGAAGATCGCACTAACATTCGGGAACGTCCGATGATTTTGAGCATAGATCATTTGGGTACAGACCAAACACACTGAGGAGCAAAGGACTTCGATCTTCATCTGTAGAATTCATAAGAAATGATACGCCATTCAGACATCGTCTACAGCAAATACGTTGCTTCAATTAGTGAGCAATGCAATATACAGTGTTTTGTCCATTACCGTGAATAACATTCCGCTTTCCTTTGCACCAATGCGCATTGGTTTATTGAGCGACACGCATAGCTGGCTGGATCCACGGATAAAAACTCATTTTGCTGAGTGTGATGAGATCTGGCATGCTGGCGATATTGGAACGGAAGCTGTTGCGGATGAGCTGGAAAGCTGGAAACCGGTGCGTGCAGTTTGGGGAAATATCGATGGTACCGAATTGCGCAAGCGCTACAAAGAGCATTATCGGGCGAATTTGGATGGGCTGGATGTGTGGATGACACATATCGGTGGGCGTCCGCCGCGTTACGACCGTTCTGTTACTGAAAAATTAAGAACCAACCCGCCAGGTCTGTTCATCTGCGGGCATTCACATATCTGTTTGGTGCAGTTCGACCAGAAGCTTCGTTGTCTCTACATGAACCCTGGAGCATCTGGAAGGCATGGATGGCACAAGATGCGGACGATCCTTCGTTTTACAATTGAAGCCGGCTCCCCCAAAGATCTGGAACTGATCGAATTGGGGCCGCGCGGTTCGATATGAAATGGTTCATTGAGTACCATCAACACCCCTTGAAACATGCTATTCCGTTAAGTCAGCTCTTCTTCGCGGAAGATCGTTAGAACTATCTTGGCTGCATGTTGAAACGTTCCGTCGATCTCATTCTGATAACGGGTCTGTCATGTACTTTACATTCAACGGCACACTGTCAAGACACGATCCCCTTCACATTGACAGAGCACAATAACATTGTGGTCACAGCGATCTTGAACGAAAAGGACACACTGGAGTTGATGTTCCATACTGATGCTGCGGAGATCGGATTAACACCAGAAGCCGCAGTCAGAGCGACCAGTATGACCCCCACGGACTCGGTGCAAGCCATAAGCTGGGGTAGCGATAACAACACTGCCACCTTCAAGCGCAATAATCATTTACGGATCGGTGAATTGGCATGGGATGGTCTCACTGTTTGGACGAATTCACGCTCTGGGCATGGGACGGACGGCAAGTTCGGGCCGGACCTTTTCAAAGGCAGCGTAATTGAGATCGACTTTGACCATGGTCGAATGGTGATCCATGATCCTCTCCCAAAAATTTCGGATGAATTCACGAAAATGAATATCCGCATCGACAATGGATCCTTGTTCCTCGAAGGACAACTGGAGATCAATGAAGAGACGATCGATCATACTTTCCTGATACACTCCGGATACTCTGGAACGATCCTGCTCGATGACCAATTCGCGCGCCTGCACGGCCTGGCAAGCAAACTCCCCGTGACCAGCGAGAGCAAATTGAGCGACTCCTATGGTAATACGTTGAAGACGAAGTTGTCAGTCTTACCAGGTTTTATTCTCGGAGCGTATTCATTCATAGACATGCCGATAGGTTTTTTCGAAGGTCATCTCGGTGGTGAGCATCGGAGCGTTATGGGAGGAGAACTGTTGAAGCGGTTCAATATGTTCTTGGACATTCAGCATGCCACCATCTACCTAAGACCAAGTGGATCGTATTCAACCGAATTCATTCAATGACGTATATGAACACCATGAATGACAGCACGAATGGTGCGTAGGTAAGAGAACGCACTTCAGTTTCTGTTCAATAATACCCATTGAGCTGTTCGCGAGGATCGATCTGAGCTGTTGGAATTCTCCCAGCTAACGGGAGAGTATACAGCTGTAGTCCCAGCATTTACTAACTCTTCTTGCGATCCAGTTGCTAAGTTGAACAGCCGATCGTGCATTTCGTAATGGAACACATACGCAAAGCCCCCGAATGCCGTTCTATTTTCGTTGCCCTGCAATGAAACAGCTTTGGGAAAGAACACCGAAATTTCTACGGAACCGCTACGCTGTGGCCGTAATTGTATTGGTCGGGTGGATCACGTTCTTCGACCAGAGTGATATCTGGACGACCTGGAAGAACAGTCGCGAGTTGAGCCACATGCGTGATCAACAAGCTTGGTATGCAGAGGAAATTGCACGTACCAAGGAGCATCTTCACGAACTGAACAGCGATAAGGTCCTGTTGGAGAAATTCGCCCGCGAACGCTATTTGATGAAGCGGGACAACGAGGACATTTTTGTACTCGTTGAAACCCAAAAGTGAATAGGCTTATTCAGTTGATCCGGGATCCGGCTCACTTGAGCAGCAGGTTACTAGGGATATTCCGCATAGATCACTGACCAATTTCTCCGTTCTTGCATTGCGTCCCCAAAGCTTCAGGTGGTAGGGCGTATCCAGAAATGCTGAATCGGGGTAAACGCATTGATCCGGTTTCCCGACCAACGTAATGTTCATTTCTTGAAGCTCTCTGAACAGGGCTTCATCTCGCGGTGCATTATAGCTGGAACGCGCTATTGCGGGCCAAACCAATACCACATTTGCACCAACACGTTTTGCCTCAGACCTAAGATCATCCATCAACGGTCTGAACTCAGGTCCAATGCTCGGGCTTTCAAAACGCATGTGCTCAAGAGGCAGTGTATCAATAACGGGTAAAACGTCATAACCAACCATATCACCATATGCGTTGACCGCATCCGCGCGATAGATCGGTTCATATTTCATCGCACGTCCCGGATCCATAAATAAAGCCCAACTTGCTCTAAGTCGCAGAACCACAGCACTAAGGAACACCTTCGGCCATTGATCGTAGCGCATATAGGATAGTGACTTCGGGTAACGCGTAAATGCTGAAGCCAATTCATAGTTGTCAGGATCAGGATCAGTGATAGTAGCCTGTTCCAAACAAACCATAACGAGATCGTTCTTACTGATCTTACCATGTATCTCTCTGCGCGCGAAGCCGAATCCTAATGCGGCGTGCAGGGACAAATTCACCACGGGCCTGCACAAGTTCGCTTCAAGCTGTTCACTATTAATTCCGAATGTAGCGCTGCTCCCACCGATCACGATCACCTTAGGAGAAGCAATGGAATCCAGGCGTGCATGTTTGTCAATAAGCGCATCGAAATAATTACTTTGCTGGGCATTTGGCAGTAGCCACATCAACAACACACCGCATATAGCCAATACAAGAACGAACCACAATACGCGTAGCAGGAACCGCACATAACCCATACTACCGTTCTTAGAACTGGAAGTAGATGAACTCATGGGTCGATCGCATGTTGATGTTCAGTACTACGGCGTATATCATGAAAATGTAGATGCACCAACGCAGAACCAAAGCGCGCGGCATCGAAGCCATTGCATACGCATCGGTCCTACTGCGCCATTCCACGATAATGAGCATCAGTATGAAAGCCATTTCGAAGCGCCAACAATACAGCACTATGGCACCTAAACTCTCCCCAATATTGAGCACCATATATTTAAAATGGTCCAACGCAGCATGGATGGACGTGGCACGGAAGAAGATCCATGCGAACGTCACCAATAAGAATGTTGAAGCGATCTGACGGAATTCGCTGAGCTGTGGAACCTTTGCCGGCCTTTTGGCTCGATCCTTTTCCGGGATGAAATAAGTGCCGTGCAATGCTCCCCAGGCCATGTAGGTCCAATTGGCACCGTGCCAAAAACCGCTCACAGTGAACGTGATCATCACATTGCGCAATCGGCCCCATTTGGTATTGTAGCCACCAAGCGGGATGTAGAGGTAATCCCTGAACCAGGAACTGAGCGAGATATGCCAACGACGCCAGAATTCAGGGATGCTTCGTGAGAAATAAGGATAGTTGAAATTCTGACTTAGCTTGAAACCGAACAAGCGCGCGCAGCCGATCGCGATATCCGAGTATCCACTGAAATCGCCATAGATCTGGAATGCGAAGAAGAAAGCCCCGAAGAACAATGTGATACCCGGCGTGGTAGCAGGGTCACCAGCGAAAATGGCATCGGAGATGGTAGCACAATTATCTGCGATCACGATCTTCTTGAAGAATCCCCACAGCATTCTACGCAAGCCATCGTTCGCAGCTTCGATCTCAAAGACCCGCGGACGTTGGAATTGTGTTAGAAGGTCCTTTGCACGCTCGATCGGTCCTGCCACCAACTGCGGGAAAAAACTAACGAAAGCCAGAAAGGTAACAGGGTCCTTGCCCGGTTTTACATGACCGCGATACACATCGATCACATATCCCAGCGATTGGAACGTGTAGAAACTGATGCCGATCGGAAGGATCACGCGAAGCGTTGGCAAATTGGCTTGGAAACCGACCATGGACAGGAGATCGTCCATTCCTTCGATGAAGAAATTGAAGTATTTGAAGAATCCTAAGAGTGTAAGGTTGATCAAGATACTGAACGTGACCAACCACTTCTTTTGAGCATCCGTTCTGCACCGGACAATACCTTGCCCTAATAAGAGGTCAATCACCGAACTGGCGAATAAGAGCGACAAGAAGCGCCAATCCCACCATCCATAGAAAAAGTAACTCGCTGCTAATACAAAGGCATTCTGCAACTTCAAATTGCGCCCAACTACGAACCAGTAGATCACAAAGACCACTGGCAAGAACACCATAAAAGCAAAAGAGTTGAAGAGCATACCGTTACCGGAGATTCAGCCCGGTGGTTGGCGAAAATAGCGGAGTTTTCTTTACCCTTTGATCAGAACCGCACGGACATCGAAACCGTAACGGACGTATTGTCCTGTGCTGGACCGAAAGTGCTCTCGAAATACTTCTCAGTGCCATGGAAGGTGCGCCCTTCGAAGCGAATGAAAGCATCAGGGATCACCTGCATGTCAAAACCAAGCGAATAACCTAAGGTCGTGAATCCGTCCGGTGTCTGCAGAACAAGATATGAAAGGGCGACATCGATCAATGCTGATGCCCACCTTCGCCATGCACATGGCCATGGCTCAGCTCTTCTTCAGTTGCTTCTCGCACGTCTTTGATATCCACGTTGAAGTGCAGCGTAACACCGGCTAATGGATGGTTCCCGTTCAGGGCAACAACACCATCTTCTATTGAGATCACAGTGAATACACCCATTTCGCCACCTTCATTACCTGCTTGGAATTGCATGCCCGGCTCTACTTTTTGATCACCGAAACGATCAGCGGGAACTTTGTGCACTAATGAAGGATCGAGATCACCATACCCCTCAGCTGCAGGTACTACCGCCATCAGCTTTTCGCCTGCCGTCTTGCCTTCCATCTGACGCTCCAGACCGGGAACGATCATATTCTGGCCTTGTATATAGGCGAACGCATCACGGCCAGCACTGGTATCCAGCAATTTGCCGTCAGGGTCGTTAAGGGTGTAATGGAAAGTAACTACGGAGTTCTTGGTGATCTTCATTGTTCGAGTGAATAATTCGCTAAAGTAGAAAACCTCAGCGATCATGCGCTCTTATCGTATCCGATCCGGGATAACCGTTGTTCATGAACGACCAGAGCTAGCTTGGATCAAACAAGAACTATTGATCGGTCTGCTTCCTGAAGTCGAAATTGTACGTAATACCAAGTTGTGCGGTGTGGTTGTTCTCTGCCCGGATTCCATCGGACTTGGGAATATAATGGTTCAGATAGCCCAATTGCACATTGAAGTTCTGATCGGCCCGCCAACCCAGCGCTGCATAAAGACGATTCTGGTCCATGATATTGGTCCCAACATGTTTGCCGAATTGCAAGAAGGGCTCGGCATATAATGCTAGGAAAAGCGTGTTGTCCAGCATATCCTTATGATTGATCGGAATGGAGACAAGCAAGCGATACCGCACTCGTTGCTTAAAGAGAAAATCATCACTGGCAGCATCACCGTTGGTATTGATCGTCACTTGTTCGAGAAAGCGTTGTTCAAGACGATACCGGTGGTTAAAGTGGAACCGACCTGCCTTGTTATTCAGGATCAGTTGTTGCCAGATACGGTGTTCATTGAATGCGGTTGCAATGGGTTGATCTCCATATGGATAGCTCTTTATCCAGCCATAACCAGCGGTCACTTGCGGGCCCGAAGCAAAGTAATGATCAACGCCGATGCGTGCGAGAGATTGTTGCCAATCCTCAACGAAGTTGGACCTACGCCATTGATACTCCGAATGGATCCCCCACCGATCACTCAAACGATGGTTGCCGAAGTACATGACCCATGCGTTACTCTGAATTGCTGTTGGCGAAGGCGTTGCAACCTGGGCTTGAATAACCGTTCCAATGAGAAAACAGGAAATGCAACACAGAAAGAAGTGAATGCTGTTGTTAGGTTTGGTACTGAGTGTTCTTATCATCTTCTCCTTCAATTCAGTCCATATGCGATCTTTCCCTTCTCGGTATTCCACCTCACTTAATTCGTTCCGGACTTTTGCATTCGCGCAATACTAACTGATGCGGAATTCTTCAATGCACGGGTAACCGTACCGCAAAGAAACTACACCTCGCACAGCCGTTCCTTCCCAATGCACCCACAGAAATTTGTTCGTATGAATGTAGCAACGTACAACGCTCGATCATAACGCATCCTACCTTTGGAATGGCTGATCAACTTCTGAACAGCTCTATACCGTCAAATGTTCAGTTCGATCGAGATCTTGAAAATTCATTTTATCCAGGGATGGTGTGTTCGGATCTCATTATTCCTGTTGGTGGGATCGACAGCAACCCTAGGTCATGCACAGCTGGTGATCAACGAGGTCTGCAGTAAGAACAACACGGTCCTGGACAATGGCATTGGTGGTCATCCGGACTGGGTTGAGGTATATAACGCAGGAACAACCACGCTCTCTCTTGCTGACTTTTATTTGAGCGATGCGATCAACGACCCAGCGCCTTGGCAACTTCCCAACGTGCAATTGGCACCTGGCGCCTACGAAGTATTCTTGAGCGGCGATAGTGACCAGAACGACCATTGGTTCCCATTCAGTCTTGCGCGCGATGGTGAATCGCTTTTTTTATCGGACGCAACAGGGGCGCTGGCAGAAATATTCATCATTCCGTATTTGCAAACTGACCATTCCTATGGTCGTTGGAACGAAAATGAATACCGATACTTCGGAACGCCTACACCAGGAACAGCGAATACCACTGTGTCCTATCTTGGATATGCTCAAACGCCACTATTCGACCATGATCCGGGCTTTGTTGGTCAGGGAACCGTTGTGGCACTTGCTTCAATTCCGAATACTTCCGTTCGGGTAACATTGGATGGATCAGAACCGAACGAGAACTCTCAGGAATACACTGGTCCTATTACATTGAACAATACACAGGTCTTAAAAGCTGTTGCGTATGCGCCGGATCTATTGCCATCTGAAACTACCAGCAATACGTATTTCGTGAGCGAGAATACGGAGTTGGCCGTGGTTTCGATCAGCGTGCATCCGGATAGTCTATTCGATGACGTTCTAGGACTTTATATGCTCGGACCGAATGCTGATCCGGATTACCCACACTATGGCGCCAACTTCTGGAGTGAACGAAGTATTGCGGTTCGAGTTGAATATTTCGATGAGCAGCACAATCGCGGATTGGATCAAGTCGTGGACCTGAAAATGCACGGTGGTAGGGTCTCACGGAACCAACCACAACGTCCGTTGCGATTGACCGCTCGTAAGCAATATGGTTCCGAGCTGATGGAATATCAATTCTTTCCGGAAAAAGCACATCTGAATAAATTCCACACGCTGATCTTGCGTAATTCCGGGGCTGATTGGTGCATTGCACAACAACGCGACCAGATCTGGCACCAGACCGCATTGCATGCCGGGTTGGATATTGATGTGCTGGCCTACCGTCCGGTTGCGGTCTATATCAACGGTGCATATTGGGGATTGATGGAATTGAGGGAACGGATCGATGATGACTACCTCCAATACAATTATGGAGCGGACCGAGGTGACCTGTTGCTAATGGAGGAAGAGAACGTGAGCATAGTAGGTGATACGATCCACTTCCATGACCTGAAAGAGTACATCTACGGTCATGACATGAACGACCCTGTCCATTATGCATACGTGGATAGCCAATTGGACATCAAGAGCTTTATGGACTATGCAATTTTGGAGATGTACGCTGGGAATGTGGATTGGCCAAGCAACAATCTAAAATATTGGAAACCTTCAATAACCGAAGGTAAGTGGCGCTATCTCTTGTATGACCTGGACGCGACGATGAATATTTTCGGATGGATCCCGATCGACCTGGATAGCTTTTATTGGGTTCTGGTCCATAGAGCTGGTTTCGTGCATGCTGAGATCTTCAGAAGCATGTTGGGGAATGATGAATTCAAGCGCAAATTCCTGAATCGTATGGCGGACCTGCTCAACACAAGTCTTTCAGAAGAATCATTCGGCAATGAGATCCGTGTGAACCGGGAAAGGATCGAAGCTGAGATCCCGAACCATTTTGCACGGTGGGGCTGTTATATTCCACAATGGGAGGACCATGCATACACCGTTATCCCCAGTTTTGCGGAGGTGCGTGGTGACATTATGCGTGAGGATGTATTGAGCACATTCGATCTTCCGAACACTGCGCTTTTGGAGTTTGAAGTATTCCCCAGTGATGCAGGTTCGATCACATTGAACACATTGGATCCACAAGTACCCTTTACTGGCATCTACTTCAATGAGAACGCAATCGACCTGAGCACGACACCAACAGACGGTTATGTTTTCGACCATTGGGAATACGACGCAGAACCGAGCGAACGAATTCTTGAACCGTCGATCCGGCGCTCCTTCGGAATTGAAGGCAAATTGGTGGCCTATTATCGGAAGGAAGGCGAGTCGTTGTCCGTATTCCCCAATCCTTTCACGGACAGAACAGCAATAAGTCTGTTTGCGGAAAGAGATGGTGTGGCCGCAGTACGCCTGATCGATGTTGAAGGCCGGATACTCGTGGATCGCAAACAAGACGTCCTACACGGTGTGAATACGATGGAATTGGACCTCGGCGCGTTGAACAAAGGGCTGTACGTCCTATGGGTCGAAGTGAACGGGCATTTCGTCACTCAGCGCTTGGTAAAGGCAGGGTCGTAGCTCCAGCATTATACTACTCGGAACGATCTGATCTTCAGGTAGTATTAGAACTGGGCTTCGAATGGCGCATTCGAATCCCACACCCTTATTCCCACAACATGCAAGGTTAGGCAACCAACTTATACTCCAAAGAAGTTATCCGAATTCTTGGTCAGGAACGCATTGGTCCGTAATATTGTAATGAGAAACATGTGGTGCCCTCTACCCCATCTCATCCTAATTTACCAAAAACCTTCACAATGAAAAGATCCCTACTCACTGCTTGTGTGGTACTTGGCGCATTCTTGACGAATGCTCAAGTAACTACGTTTGTTACTCAACCGGCATCCTTGGAGGGTGCACAAGAATTTACTTGGGCCGACAATTGGGGCCAGACACCGGACCTGAATGATCCCGCGAATTCAGTGACAGCCTTTGCCGCTTTCGTAGATGACGGCACTGCTGAAGACTCATTGGGCTGTGGTGCGCTTATAAACGGAGCAGACGTTGCAGGTAAGATAGCTGTAGTATACCGTGGTGTGTGCGAGTTCGGAATGAAAGCGCTGAACGCACAGAACGAAGGTGCATTAGCAGTCGTTATCATCAACAACAGCGGTGCTCCCGTAGCAATGGGAGCTGGAGCTGAAGGAGGAAACATTACAATACCTGTGGTAATGATCTCTACTGATGCTGGCGCTCTTTTGCACGATGAGATCGTTGCAGGAAATGTGGAATTCCTTATCGGAAGCGTTCTTGGAGTGTATGAATACAACTTGTTCATCGACAAGAAAACCGCGTTGATCCCACAATACTCTGCTCTTCCCTCTACGCTGGCGAATGCAACCGGATTTACAATGGATCTGGGTTCCTGGGTGCGCAACTTCGGTTCGTTGGACCAATCGGATGTAGTGGTCAATCTGACGATCACACATAACGGAACAGAACTTTATAATGAATCCTCCTCGCCAACTGTAGTGTTGAACAATGACAGTGCATACATGGCCCTTCCGTTATTCACACAGAACGATTGGAATGGTTATTACGAAGGATCATATACTGTGAGTTCCACTAACACCGATGGTTTCCCTTCGGACAATACGTATGAGTTCAACTTCCTTGCTGATTCATTGTTCACTTACGCAAAGGTTGATCCAGCAACAAAGACACCACTACAGGAGTCTTTTGTTCGTGCAACATTGAACAACCCGAGCTACCAGGTCTGCGCCTACTTCTCAAGTCCAATGGCTTCCTTGTATCAGATCGAAGGACTTTACACCGGAGCGACCAAATCCGGAAACGCCAGCATGGATGGTGAAGTATTGGAAGCACGGATCTTTGAGTGGAACGATACGTTCACAGGATGGGCCGATGCGACGACCAATGATATCGCGCAGCTGACCACGGCGGACTATTTCTTCGAGGATAGCATTGGCGGTCTTACACTATACATCCCATTCAACGATCCATTCGTAATGGAGAACGACAAGCGCTACCTGTTCTGTGCGTATTCACCTGCAACGGACGTGTTCCTTGGAATGGATGGAAGTCTCGATTACACGCGCATTCAAACTGATCTCGACGAGCCCATCTATTTAATGAGCGATAATGGTGCGTGGGGGTCGTTCGCCGATGCTAGCTATTCCGGAATTGGCGTGAAGATGACTTCTTCCATAGTGGGTATTAACGAGCAGAACCGCGTTGATGTAACGCCTTTCCCGAACCCAACGAACGACTTCATCATTGTTCCGTTGACAGGACAGAACGGTGCAGCCAACTTGCAGATCTATGATCAGAGCGGCAAAATGGTAGCGCAGCAAAAAGTGAGTGTGGCCAATAATGGGAGGCTTACTGTTGATGTAAGCGATATCGCGACTGGCACATACCTATTCAACATGAACTTCGAGAACGGCCAATACGCAAGTTTCCGCGTGGTGGTAACGAAGTAATTAGTGCGATCCGACCAAGAAAGGCTGCTCCGAAAGGGGTGGCCGTTCTTGTTTTGTGGTAATTGAATGTTCTCCAAGTCGTCACCACGCGTGACAGACACTGAAAAACTGGATCAACGCCGATCCGAAAGGATGACCCCGTCAGTGGTCATCTGCGTTCTATTCACCAATATCCTCGTTCCAAAGCTCCGGTTCAGCGGCGATGAACTCCTCCATCATTTGCACACATTCCGGTAAGTCGAGGTCGATCACTTCCACACCGTGGCTCTCCATGAACTCGCGCGCGCCGGAGAACGTACGGCTCTCCCCTACCACAACCTTCTTTATCTTGAATTGCACGATCGTACCAGCGCACATGTAACACGGCATCAACGTGGAATAGATCGTTGTGTCTTTGTAACTACCGATGCGTCCGGCGTTGTTGAGGCAATCCATTTCGCCATGCAGGATCGGATTCTTCTCTTGCACGCGTTTGTTGTGTCCTTTGGCGATCAGTTTACCATCGCGCACCAATGCGGAGCCTATAGGTATACCACCTTGTGAGCGTCCCAAGCGGGCTTCGTCGATGGCGGTTTGCATGTATTGGTCCTTCATGAACGCCCTCGCATTAATGCAAACAGGTTCCTTACCAATATGCCTAGGCACATTCCGATCGCAATGAGTGAAGCGACTTGAATGGGACGAACAGATTCATTGCCCGGCAACCTTGAGTAGTTACCAATGGCCAACGCAAGAATTAGCGCTGGAATAAAGAAAGATCGTATGCGTGCTTTGCGTTCCATAAAATGTGGTTATTAGGTTTTGTTCTTATCAACCTCTATAGTGCCTCGGCTTCTTCGTCACCAACGCAGCGGCAGGTTCCGGTACCCAATGGTGTCGCCCTCCTGCTAGTTCATCATCGAAGGTTTTTGGGATGTTGCCTGCGCGGGTGCGATCACCCCAAGTAACGTGTTCCTTGCCATCATCACGGCGTTCCATAGTGATGCAATCTTCTACAGGGCACACGATGGAGCAGAGGTTGCAGCCCACACAGTTCTCTTCAATGATGTTCGGGACGCGGATCAATGGGTCGCTCGATAGTCCGATGGCTTGGTGCGCACCGTCCTCGCAAGCGGTGTAGCACAATTGGCAACCGATGCATTTATCAGCATTGATCTCGGCTACGACTTTGTACTTTAGGTTCAGGTCTTCCCAATGCAGGATATTCGGAAGGGCTTTGCCTCGGAAATCTTCAATGGTCTTGAAGCCTTTTTCATCCATGTAGCGCTCCAGTCCGGACTTAAGGTCACGGATAATACCGAAACCATAGTGCATCACTGCAGTACAAACCTGCACTGATGTTGCACCAAGCAAGATGAACTCAGCAGCATCGCGCCAGGTTTCTACGCCACCTATTCCACTGATCGGAATGCCCACTTGCGTATCCTGTGCGCAATTCTTGAGCATGTTCAACGCGATGGGTTTCACGGCAGGACCGCAGTAACCACCGTTGGTGCTTTTGCCATCGACATTCGGATCTGATACGAACGTATCAAGGTCTACACCGATGACACTTTGGATGGTGTTGATCAACGAGATCGCATCGCTACCTCCTACTCTGGCTGCACGCGCAGGTCGGGTGATATCCGAAATATTGGGTGTGAGCTTGGTGATCACCGGGACCTTGGCAACTTCCTTCACCCACTCAACAATGGTCTGTAACACTTTGGGTTCTTGCCCAACGGCGCTGCCCATACCGCGTTCGCACATACCATGCGGACAACCGAAATTGAGCTCTATACCATCGGCGCCTGCGTTCTCCACATCGCGCACTATGTTGTGCCATTCCTCGCGGGTTTCCACCATCAACGAAGCAATGATCGCGTGATCCGGAAAACGCTTTTTCACTTCGGAGATCTCGCGGAGGTTGTCTGCAAGTGGTCGGTCGGTAATAAGCTCGATGTTATTGAATCCGACCATGCGGTTATCCCGGTAATTCAACGCACCGTAGCGGCTACTCACATTCACAACAGGTACACCGAGGGTTTTCCAAACAGCCCCACCCCAGCCCGCATCGAAGGCCTTCATGATCTGGTACCCGGAATTCGTTGGTGGCGCGGAGGCAAGCCAAAATGGGTTTGGGCTTTTGATGCCTGCGAGGTTTGTTCTTAGATCTGCCATTGTTCGATTAGCTGATTAGCTGATGTGTTGATTAGCTGATGACGCCTGTTGCGATCCGGTGCCTCCGACTTCTTATTGGGCTTATTGGCTTCGTTGGCCTTTCGGTCCAACAATCGCTTCTTGGATGTGCCAATGATCTTATTGAGTATCCGCATTACACGTTGTATGCGACCGATGATGTCGGAGTCGGCCGAATTATCGTTGGTCGCAATGATCACATAGTACCAGTATTCGGCTTCGTCAGCTTCCGTAAGTGCGATCTTCAACTTGTGGACGAAGTCTTTCAGGCTTTCCGTGTTCTGAGCTTCCTTCGAACTTGCTAGGGGCGAAGATGAAGATCGTTCGAACTGGTCGATCAACCAACGCCGTTGAAGGCCTAGCCTATCCATGTATTTGACCGCAGCTACGGTTAGCCCAAACGTCTCACGCAAAAGCAAATTGTCCCTGTAAACAGGACTTCCGGTGTATTCATGCTGAGGCTCCGAGACCATCGAACCGCTCATCATTTCCATCCTGTCCTCAATGACAACATCGCAGCAAATTGCTGCCCAATCCTCGGCATTTCCAGCTATTTCCAGATCATCATCTTCCATGGTAGTCCCTATTTCGCTTTGTGTCCTGCTGAAGTTCCTCGATTTTCCGAGAACCAAGCTTCGCCTATCAGCTAATCAGCTGATCAACACATCAGCTGATCATCTCTTCAAATACGCATCGATCCCATGCGCCGCCTTTTTCGCTTCTGCGGCAGCATTCACCACTTCCACACCACCGTTCACCGCATCGCCTGCTGCAAAATACTTTGGGTTATTGGTCTGGAAATGATCGTTCACAACGAGTCGTCCACGATCATCGAGGATGCGGCTCTTATGCTCCAATTTCACTCCGCTGATCTGTTCCAAAAGCTCAACCTGTTTCCCCTGGCCTGTTCCGAGTAGCACCATGTCACAAGACTCAACGAACTCACTTCCCGCTAAGGCTTCGATCTTACCGTACGCTGCTTTATTGCGGATGAATTTCACGCCGGTCACAGAACCATTGCCCATGATCTCAACAGGTGTAACGTTGAACAATGCCTTCGCACCACTCTTCTTAGCAAGGTCGAATTCGAACGAGTAAGCGCCCATTTCATCCGACCCACGACGGTATGCGATGGTCACGCTTTCTGCTCCCATGCGGCAACTTTCGCTAGCAGCATCCATTGCAGTATTTCCTCCGCCTAGCACGATCACCTTGTTCCCGATCGGTGTTTTGTGGTGCTTCTGGCGGAGTTCCTCCACGTACTCCAACGCTCCTATAACTCCTTTTTTATCTTCGCCGGGCACGCCTAAAGTTGAAGTTGCTCCGAGACCAATGCCAATAAAGATCGCGTCATACTCTTTCTCCAATTTTTCAAGATCCACGCGGCCTGCAACTGGTTTGTTGTAAGTGATAGTGAATCCGAATTGCTCTTGCAGATAGATGATCTCGTCAACCGCCTGTTCGTTGGTCAACTTATACGGAGCAACGCCATGAACACAGAGGCCGCTGGGTTGTGCTTTCGCTTCGTGGATATCCACGGCATGTCCGAGCATCCTTAACTCGCAAGCAGCGGAAATTCCAGCAGGACCTGCACCGATCACTGCAACTTTCCTACCGGTGTCTTTTCCTGTTCTGAATAGTTTCTTCTTGGTACGGATCACCTCAGCGGTAGCATGCGATTGCAAACGTCCGATCTCGATCGGTTTAACATCGCTATGATTGTAGACACAAGCACCTTCGCACAGCTCCTCCGTCGGGCACACATTGCCGCAAGCATGTCCCATCCAATTGCTGTCGTAGATCGTCTTTGCAGCACCTTCATTGGTTCCATTATTGATCTGCCGAATGAACTGCGGTATATCGATCCCGGTGGGACACGCATTCACACAAGGTGCATCGTAGCAATACAAACACCGAGAGCTCTCGTAATACGCTTCGGTATCGGTCATCAACGGTTTCTTCGGATGGAAATTCTCTTTGAACTCCACATCACTTGTCGGTCTCTTGTACTCTGCCATGGTTGAATTTCTTGAATGCGCTACTGGCTATTGGCCTTTGGCTGATCATCATTATCCGGACCCACATAGCCAGTAGCCAACAGCTACGGACCAGTAGCATTATTCTATCTATAACTCCGTTAGTCTTCCGTACGTCTCCGGCCTACGATCACGATAGAATTGCCATGTACTTCTTACCTCCTCGATCATGTCCAGATCGAAATCGGCAATAAGCAATTCATCATCGTCACGGCTTGCTTGAGCGAAGATCTGACCGCGTGGATCAACGAAATAAGACTGGCCATAGAACTTACCTAGGTTCCATGGTTTCTCCTCACCAACGCGATTAATGCAACCCATGAAATAACCATTCGCAGCAGCATGCGCCGGTTGCTCCAGTTTCCACAAGTACTCGCTCAAGCCGGCAACGGTTGCAGAAGGATTATAAACGATCTCCGCACCGTTCAGTCCTAAGCACCGTGCACCATCGGGGAAATGACGGTCGTAGCAGATGTAAACACCCACTTTCGCATACTTCGTTTGGAAGACCGGATAGCCAAGATTGCCCGGTTTGAAGAAAAACTTTTCCCAGAAACCGGTGGTATGTGGAATGTGGTTCTTACGGTATTTTCCGAGATATGTACCATCCGCATCGATCACAGCAGCTGTGTTGTACAGCACACCTGCCGACTCCTTTTCATAGATCGGTACGATGATGACCATGTTGTACTTCTTCGCATAGGTCTGCATCAGTTCCGTGGTAGGACCGGGTACACTCTCCGCGCTCTCGTACCACTTCTTGTCCTGGCCTGGACAGAAATACGGCGTGTTGAAGATCTCCTGCAAACACAGGATCTGCACACCTTTCTTCCCCGCTTCTTCGATCATCGGGATGTGCTTCTGCACCATCGCGTTGATGATCTCTGGAATGGTTCCTTCACCCTCGGTCATGGGAAGGCTCATTTGGATAAGACCGCTTTTGATCTTTCTAGGCATGGGGATCTGCTATTAGTTGTCCGTTCGGTAGTCGAGTGCCAATGTATGAAGCAAGTTGTTTATTTGGGCGTGCCGGCTCCCAGAGCATCGCCGTCCGGCTTTCCGCTGCAAGTCCGCACTAACGAATGGCTATACACCCAAAGTGAAATTGATCGGAAGAACCAGCTTGGTCCTAACTAGATCTTCGCCACTCTTTCCGGGCTTCCACGCAGGCATTATTCCGATGACCCCCAGAACCTCGCTGTCGAAGTTCTTGGAACCCTTAACGCTCCGCACTATCCGCGGGTCGAAAATGGCGCCATCTATCCCGACAACAAACTCGACGAACAGCCGCCCGCCGATGCCATTGTCATGTTCCCACTTCGGGTATGCCAGATTCCTTCTAAGGAACGCAAACAAGCTGTCCTGACCTCCAGGAAATTCTGGCATGACCTCTGGCAAACGCTCGACGTGATCCGACCCATATGAAGCGTTGTCATCGAGAATGATGTCACCCACTATGGGTAGTGGGACCGGGACCTCTTCAGATCTGAGATTCCTGTGTTGGCCCGACGAATCCATACCACTTTCAGATGCCAATTCACCTGCCAACGAATCAGCCCGAGCTATAGTGTCGCCGGTTGGAATGTTGTCTTTTTCAATATCAGGGGGAGCCCCACATCCGGCAATGGTCCATCCTCCAATTGCCAAGAGATAATAGGCAAGGTTGGAGGCGCGGTTCGCCTGAAGACTGCGCCAGATGCAGACCTCAACGAATTCGTGGAATATATCTACCTGATCACGGCGAACGCGCCCGCAGACCGGATTCCCTTTGTGTTCCGTCAAGTAGTAGATCAATTCCGTCTTCGTCTTCTCAGTGAAATCCACGACTTCCTTATCACACTGGAAACAATGTCGTCCGAACATGCCAACCCGCATGTTCTCCCAGTGTTCTGAACAAGAGAAAGTGATTCTCGGCTCCATGATCGTTGAACTACTGAATGAACGGATGCGATGTGAAGTTCGGTATCAGGCGGGCCTGACAATAATGTTGGAATGTGCAGGTGCTTTGCGTGAGCGATTGCAGCGGAAAGCCCGCAAGCCGTCTTCGGCGAGGACTTGCAGCAGAAAGCGCGACCCGAGGCTTTGCGAGGGGCACGCCCCAATCAGCTAATTGGCTAATCATCTCCATCAGCTGATCGCTCACAACATCCCACTCACCTTGTTCCGCTTAATGAATTGGCCATAACCCTTCTTGATCTTCACCTCCCCTTTGTCAACTGCGACCTGGCCTCGGAGGATCACTGTCTTCACTTTTCCGGTGAGTTGCATGCCTTCGTAGCCGCTGTAATCCACGTTCATGTGATGTGTTTTCGCACTCAAGGTGTGTTTCTCATTCGGGTCAAGGATCACAATGTCCGCATCGCTGCCAATACCGATCATGCCTTTGCGCGGGAACAGGCCGAAGATCTTTGCAGGATTCGTAGCGGTTACTTCCACGAACTTGTTCAATGAGATCCGTTTTTTGTTCACCCCTTCGCTGAAAAGCAGTTCCATTCGGTGCTCTATCGCCGGATGTCCGTTCGGGATCTTCGAGAAATCCGCAGAACCCATCGCTTTCTGCGCCATCATAAAGGGGCAATGATCAGTTGCAACAACCTGTATCGAACCTTGCTCGATCGCACCCCATAACGCCGCCTGATCCTTCTTCTCACGCAACGGCGGACTCATGACCCACTTCGCTCCATCGGGCTGTTCGTAGAGCGAAGCATCCAACAACAAATACTGAATGCAGGTCTCGGCCAATACCCGTTGGTTACGTCGTGTAGCATCACGCACATGGTTCAGCGCGCCTTCGCATGTCATGTGTACGATATACGCCGGAACACCCGTGTGCCAAGCCATATCAGCGAACCGACCACTGGCTTCAGCTTCGGTGATCTCTGGTTGACTGAGGTAGTGGTAAAGCGGCGCCATCTTCCCTTCAGCGCGGTGTTTCTGAACAAGGAAGTCGATCATGTCGCCATTGGTAGCATGCACGGTTACAAGGCCACCGTTTGCTTTCACTTCGTTCATCAGACCAACCATTTGGCGGTCATCGATCATTAGCGCACCCTTGTATGCCATAAAAGTTTTGAAGCTGGTGATGCCTTCCTGCTCGATCATCTCCTTCACTTCTTTCTTGGTCTCATCATTGAAATCGGTAACGGCCATGTGCCAACTCAGGTCGCCGAAAAGATTGCCATGCATACGGCCTTGCCATTGTTCCAGCGCATGTCGCAAACTTTTCCCTTGTGTCTGCAATATGAAATCGATCACGGTAGTCGTACCGCCATGCAACGCAGCTCGCGTTCCGGTCTCGTAATTATCGCTGCTGTAGGTGCCCATGAACGGCATGTCCAAATGCACATGCGGATCGATCCCTCCGGGCAATACGAACATGCCTTTTGCGTCGATCACTTCCGCTCCATCCGTAGCAAGACCATGGCCAATGGCCTTTACATGTTCGCCCTCGATAAGGACATCGGCGCGGTGGAAGTCCGCCGCAGTTACAACGGTTCCGTTCTTTATCAGTATGCTCATAGTTCAAAAGTTGTCAGTATCACCGGCTCCAAGTTAACTTGTTGGAGA
>JAGNUG010000030.1 GCA_017987115.1 Flavobacteriales bacterium
GGGTGGATAAGATCGAGCCTTGGTTCAGTGGCGGCCTAATGGTGAAGTTGAAACCGACCTCCGATAAGCCAGATGCAGAACCGGAACAGATCGAAGTATCACGCAGACAAGCCAGTCGATTCAAGGATCTGCTGAGTCTATAAACCGTCAGAACGGAACATGTGTCTTCGAATTGCTAAGCCGTTGTGTACACCGCGGTCTCGACGGATCTCCTATCGGTGCTGATCGATCAGTATCTGGTTGCCATCCGGATCAATAAATACGATACTGGCCGGACCCTCTGTCTTTTCATCAGCTTCACTGATCAGCTGTAAGCCGTGGTTCTTTAGTTCAGCTTGGATCCTTCGCACATCATCGAAAGGATCCACCGCTTTCGCTTGTTCGTCCCAACCAGGGTTGAATGTGATAATGTTTTTTTCGAACATACCTTGGAACAACCCTACCAACGCGTTACAATTCTTCATGATCAGATAGTTCTTGGACTGGTCACCAGCAAATACCTCAAAACCGAGTTTCTCATAGAACGCTCTTGAAACTCCAATGTCTTTAACGCTAAGGCTGATCGAAAATGCTCCCAATTTCATGATCGTGTTTTTTCACTTGTTGAACAGTCGTTCCCGTCATCGAACTACGGATCTGCAATATAACTGTGAGGATCAACGGTTCTCGAGAATGTCAATTCTTAAAGTCAGAACATAGGGCATGGATAAGCACTAACGGAACTAATTGCACAGTGTGCATCAACCAGGGCGGATCGCCCCGCTGAGCATTAGGTCATTCGTTTTCCAGAAGATCAATCCTATCTTGCCTCCGCTTACCACAAAACCCTCAGCTCATGATCCGCATCATTACCCTGCTTATCCTAGCTCTTTTCACTTCTGCACTATTTGCCGATCAAGGCGGACCAGATGCCTATGGCTATATCTGGAAGGATAGTAACGAACCGGATGGACCGGTCTATGCATGGCAGGACATCACAAGTATAGGTACTCTGGTCACTGGGCTTGCCGATGATAATACGGTCGGACCGATAGTGATGCAGACCAGTTTTCAGTATTACTGGTATACCCGCAAATTCGTTTGGGTGGGAAGCAATGGCTACGTAGCGTTCAACAGTGGAAACATCGCTTCACCGTTCCCTACTATACCAACATCAGGCGGAACCAATGATTACATCGCCGCCATGATGAGCGATCTCACATTCCTGGGGGCTGGTAATCCGGCACAATGCTATTTCCACGATGATGGAGTCGTAACGACCATCTCGTACATCAACGTTCCATTCTGGAGCGCAACAGCTCCGAATAACTATGAAGGTTCCAATACTTTCCAGATCATTCTAGATACGAACGATAGCACCATCACAGTGCAATACCAAGGGCAGACAGGCCTAACGCAGAATACCGATCTGAAACTAGGAATTGAGAGCGTTGCAGGAAGCATTGGTCTGCAACACTCGGCCAACGTGTATCCAGTTGCCAATTATGCCATTCGCTATTACCAGCCGCCAGTTGGTCTCCTGGACATCAGTGATGCGACGATCACCTACAACACTGACGTTGGTAGTGGTGGGCAATTCCTATCTCGCGGTGGATCACAGTTTCCGTTGAGTACGGTAATCGGGAATATCGGCAATGTGGATGTGGCCGACTTCCTTACTACGGGTGAGGTCCTTAACGCAGCAAATACGGTAGTTGTTACGAACCAACAATCCGTTGGGTTCATGGCTCCCTATGGCGACACGTTGATCACCTATCCGAATGCCTTCAACCCTACCACGGCAGGTACTTATCGATTCCGCACAACGATCAGCGGTATCATGGATGAACTCGTCACATTGAACAATACGCAGATACAAGAGCTCGTTGTGCTCGATACCACTGTTGCAACCCATGACCTTAAGTACCACGGCAACGCAGATGATGGGCTTGGACTTGGTTGGAGTGGCGGAAACGGTGGAGTTGGTGTTCATTTAGTACCACCCTATTACCCGGCATATGCAACAGCAACTACGGTACGGATCGCAGCCAACGCAACGCTCTCCCCATTCACAATGATGGTATACGCGGATGATGGGCCCGACGACACGCCCGGCACCTTATTGGACTCGGTATACGTTTCCGGCGCTAACGCTGGGATCGGCGACCATGTGATACCATTATCATCACCGATAACACTATCCGATGGAGGCGTTTATGTACAATGGTACATGGAAGGTGAAGGGGTGAACATTGCACAGGACATTACACCGCCCTTTTCCCTTCAGACCTTCGAAGTACTCGGTGGTACTTGGGCAGAATTCCGGGATCGTGAGAACATTGATTTTTTCATAGGTCTTCGATTGGAACAAGTACCCGTCCGTGACATTGGTTGTTCCGGATTCTTCGGCGTTGCCGCGATGGATGATATCGGAAGCCCATTGTCCGTCCGTGCATTTGTGCACAATTACGGAAATGTGGCGATCACGAATTTCCCATTGAGCTATCGGTTCGGAACGGACCCTGTGTTCACACAGACCTATACTGGCGCGTCCATTGCACCCGGTGCTGAAACGTTGATCACGTTCACGCAGCAATTCATTCCCACAATGGATGGACAGGGAGACCTATGCGCTTGGACAGCGGAACCCAGTGATGTTATCACGAACAACGACACACTTTGTTTGACCGTTTCCACATGGATCGGAATTGAAGAACTCTCCCCACTTACTGCTACTGTTGGACCCAACCCGGCGAATGAGCTCGTCCGTATATCAGCAATACCGATCGGCTCATATTCCATGGAATTGCATGATATGCAAGGCAAGTTGGTTGCGCAAAACAGACTGAATGTGGCACAGGAAGGTGTCCAGATCGCGGTAGCGGCAATACGTTCGGGAGTTTATGTGCTGCATATGCGTTCTGAGGAAGGCAGTTTCCGCACTCTGTTATCGATCGAGCATTAACTCTGGCATCAACGTCTAACTTCGCGCGCTCTTTGGTAGAAATTGCCGAGGACAAGCTTGCTCATGAATAAGAATACAACTATCCTGTTGATCGTTTGGAACGTGGTACTTACCGCTCTGATGGCATGGAGCCTTATGCGCTCATCCAGGCCTGATCAGACCGTGGAGGTTCCGGTAACTGGATCGACGGAAGAAGCGGTGGAAGCAGTGATCTCTCCAAGAGATAGTGTTGCTATCAAAGATGCCCGTATAGCCTATTTTGTGATGGACTCCGTTCAATCGAAGTACGAAATGGTAAAAGAACAAGGTGACAGATTGCGCGGCGAAGGGAAAAGACTGGAAGGCAACCTACAACGTGAGATGGACAAGGCGCAAGGTCGCTATCAGGAACTGATGCAGAAGGACCATACGTACAGCACTCAGGCCGACATCCAGAAAGACGAAATGGAATTGCAGAACTTGGGTGAAAAGATCCAAAAATTGCAGGCCAGCAGTGAGGAACAATTGGGTCGTATGGAGATCGAAAGCTTGAACCTGATATCCAAAGAGATCGAGGATTATCTCCGTGATTTTAACGAAGTTGCCGGATTCGATTACATATTCAGCGTTCAGAATGGTGGCCAGATCTGGACCGGCAACGAGAACTTGGACATCACAGGAACGGTGGTCAAAGAGCTCAACAAAAGGTATAGGGCCAAAAAGGCCGCGGCAAAGCCTTGATCGTTATTGGCGCCGGGTTCCAGTGCATCGATCAGTATGGACTGACCGATAGCGTTACGAGCTTATAACTTCTAATTTTGCTGGATAATAGCGAACGCGTGAATGGATCTATTGGACGGAAAAAAGAAAGAGAACATCGGCGATTATGTGATCAGCATGTGGCACATCGAGGATCTGATGCGGGCCAGCAAATTCGACATGAAGATCATTGAAGCGCAGCTGATCGAGCCGATCGATGGGGACTACGAAACCCGTGAGACCGTTCGTGAGTGGTACTCTGATATCATTGCCCGGATGAAAGAGGATGGTCTGGAGCAAAGCGGCCATTTACCCGAAGTGAACGACGTACTTGGCGAGCTTGAAATGCTGCACCGTTCATTGGTGGAAGGTGAAAGTGATGAGAAGTATACCGCTCTATACGCCCAAGCCAGTGAAGGGATCAAGGACCTTCAGGAACAAGCCGGAGAAGAAGCACTACCACCGATAGAGACTTGTTTTACCGCAGTCTATGGCGTGATGGTGCTGCGCGCAAAGAACACCAATATCGCCAAAGGCACGCTTGAGGCAGAGAAGTCCATGAGACAGCTGCTGGAATATTTGAGCGTGTATTACAAGCAGATGCGGAAATTGCCAGGGATCTCTTTGAACTAGTCGATCAGTTCGAGACTTCATTAAGTGCATCGAGCAGCGAACACATTGGATCCAATTCCAGATACATTTGGAACGATAGTTGACTTGGTCTTTACGAACACGGTAACGGAATTCCCATCCCCACATCCAATTTCATGCGCTCTCTGACATTCTTGGCCCTATTGTTCTGTGCAAGCTTTATGCAGGCACAGGAGAACGCGGGTTCCGAGGTTGGAGGCGTAGAGATCTTGAACGCGGATGTTTGGGAATTCGATCAGGCGCGTGCGCAAGGGGCGCAGGTCCTGAAAGGCAATGTGCGCTTCAAACACGGCAAGGCGATAATGAAATGTGACAGCGCTTACCTGTACGAGGACGAACGTGTACGGGCTATGGGACGTGTGAACATCAACCAAGGCGATACGTTGTTCGTGGATGGCGATGTTCTGGAATATGAGAGCAATGCCAGAATGGCCCGCTTGGAAGGCAACGTTCATCTGCGCAATGGCGATATGGAATTGACAACGCCGGCCTTGGACTATGATATGAACGCAAAACGTGCTTTGTACACGAGCGGCGGTCGCATCATCAGCAAAAAGGAGAACAATACACTCACCAGTGATGTCGGCCTGTACTTGGCAGATACGCGTTCTTTCATTTTCAGTCGGAATGTTCTGCTGGATCATCCGGAGCATACGATCACAAGTGATACCATGCACTACGGAACAAGTAGCGGCATTGCTGAATTCTTTGGACCCACGCAGATATTACAGGATAGCACGATCATCACTACACTTCGCGGCACTTACGACACGCGGAACGAACGAGCAAGATTCACAAAACGATCCAGCATACTAAGTGGTGGCCGATTGCTCGAGGGCGATAGTTTGCATTATGATAGACCAACAGGGATCGGGCGCGCTTGGGGAAACGTTGCTGTTACGGATACTGCAAGTGATATGATCGTGACCGGGGATGAAGGTTTTTACGACGAGAGCAACGAGCGGTCAATGATAACAGGCCATGCCGAACTAGTGATCCTGATGGATGGAGATAGCCTATTCCTTCACGGCGACTCCATCTTCACAGTGCCCGATAGCGCGGGAAAGCGCGTTCTAGCTCATCGCAATGTGCGTTTCTTCAAAAGTGATATGCAAGGCGTTTGTGACACACTTATCTACTCGGATGCGGACAGCTTGATCCGCATGTTCAATGCTCCGGTTCTATGGAGCGGATCGGATCAGATCACTGGAGATCATATCCGAATTGCGATGAAGGACGGACAGGCGCATCGACTGTTCGTGGAGGACAATGCATTCCTCGTTTCCCAGGCGGATAGCGTGCATTTCGATCAAGTAGCAGGCACCACGATGACCGGCTACTTCGTAAACAATGAGTTGGACCGGATCCTTACCGAAGGCAATGCACGCACGGTCTATTTTGCGCGTGAGGAAAAAGATGGGATCGAGTCGATCATCGGTGTGAACCGAGCTGATTGCAGCAGGATCTCGGTAAAACTCGCGGAAGGCAAAGTGGGTACCGTTACATTCATGGAACAACCGGATGCCATCCTCTACCCTATTGATAAAGCTCCAACGAATGAGCTACGCATGGAAGGGTCGGACTGGCGTGATGATGAACGGCCGATGGATCGGCAAGCGATCTTTGATCAGTGATCCTTTCCCCCGAAATCGGAAATGATCTTCGGGTCGAGCGTCTCCTTCTCGTCTATCCCGGAATGGTCATCAACTGCGCTTTCCTGCTTGTTATCCGTGAATTCGTTAGGATACCGGATCACGCGTGCACCACCTTGGATCGGATCGATCCGCTGCAACTTGAACACAGTTCCATTGCTACTGAACCTGTTTCCGGATGCATGGATCAAAGCGAGATCGGACCCTTTCACAACGGTGTTGTTACCATCGAACTCACATTCAAGCAGCAATAACTGCCCCGCTGAACCAACGGTGATCGCTTCATTGGTCATTCCTGTAAAGTTGCAATCCTGGATCATCGAACGTTCGCCATTGATCAGCACACCGCTACCGACAGTACTTCTACGCGAACTGCGGAAATTACATTCACGAACCTCACTACGCGCATGCTCCAACGCAAGCAATGGACCGGTTCCACCATAGAAATTGACGTCGACCAACGTTACATGACCACCACTGATCTCCAGACCATGACCCTTAGCAGCCTCTATCTCGCAGCCGTCGAATGTAGCATTGATCGCTCCACGGATCGATACTTGATCACCCGCTGCCCCGCCGCCGCTGATGTACAAACCTGAAACGTGGCATAGTGCTTTCCCATCCCCTCGCATAGCTATGCCCTTGAATGGTTGGGCATCATTTGCGGCGCGTATGAACACGGGGCGTAAACGCGAACCTCGAATATGCAAAGGGCCCTGCACCATGATCCCACTTCCAGGAGCCATTGTGATCCGAGCACCTTCATTGATCACCAGCGCTTTTCCAGGAGGAAGCACGACATCATCCTTTAAGTAATATTTCCCTCTGTTCAGGACCAATGTATCGCCTTGTGTTCTTGCTGAGAAGAACCACCGTGCAACCTCTTCGATCGGTGTTGTGCCTTCCAGCGCTTGAACCAGAACCGGCCCGGCACCTGAGGTGTTACCAATGAAGGTGGCACGTCCAGGACCTGCGACCCAATGTGCATTATGATACGCCAGTGGATCACCGTTCTCCAACCGATCTTCCAGCAATACATTGGCAATACGGTTTGCAGTTGCACGTGCCCACGCCAGATCACCTTTCTCCGCAAGCAACGGTAGCCACGTATTATCCATCGCAGCGAACCTTTCCTTCATACGCCACCTTAGATCGTTCAATTCTTCGCGTCGTTCGATCAAAGATGTTCGGAATTCCTCCTGCTGTAACAATGCACTTACCGGATCCATCGTGAATGCTGACGGGCCATTTCCATATTCTGGAACGCGCTGGTAAACAGGTGAAACTTTTCCTGTAGTACGTCGATGGATGTATGGAACCGTTCCGTTGACCGTTGGATCGCCGTTCTCCAGCCAACGCATCAACAACCAAGAAACGGAGGCATCCTTATCCAATACGCTGTTCAGGGCTTCTGTGTCACCGTTCGCCATTTCAGTATATAGCGTAGACCACAAAGCCACCAGCTCCGGCCCCATCAACGGATCGCTGAACGTGTTCGGGAACATGCCTTGTGGACAATTCGGGTCCGCAGAAGCATTGAACAACGTAGCATCAGCTAATCGCTTCTTGGCCAAGAATGCACGACCCAGATCTTCTTCTTTCTGATAGATCCCTAGATCCTTACCACAAGCAATGATGCGAACGAAAGAGACCTCTGCAACAGGCAATTCGAGTTCAGTAGCAAGAACCTCTAAATAAACCGATCGGATATTCTGGATCGTGGCAGGCACCAAGTTGATCCGGTGCTGTTGTTCGAACGGTCGGCTTTCCGGGAATCGGATCGAGAATGAACCTGGCACAGGTCCTAGATGGGCCACTTCTGCCTGTGAACTATAATGTTCCGACGTGAATTCTATACTACGCCATTGATCGTCGTAGTCAGTGACCGGACAATGCCCGGTTGCCCCACCGATGCGGAGTACAGGAAGACCCTGTGCTCTTGGATCCTCAAGTAGAGTGCCTTTCAGGTTAACGAACATGCGGACCTCATCAGCCTTTATGCCAAATGGCCACTTGCCAGTAAGCAGCTTAGATGAGGCAAGTGCGAATACGCCAACGATCAATCCCACCGGAATCATCAGACCCAGGAACCAGGCTTGTGGACGCGTTGATGCTCTGCGGACCACACGCCTCATTGCGATGAATTTTCAGTGCCTCTCCAAAAGGCCACGGCTTTATCACGGAACGTAGCTGATGTTCGCACTGCTCGTCGGATCGAATAACCGTAAGTATCAGCATCCCCAACAATGATGTGCGCATGTTTCGATCGATCACGCAAAAGTGATGGGATCAATCCGGCTTCGGCCTGCCGCCATTTATCCAAGAACAGATCATTGTTGAGGAGATGGGTCTTCGCCTCATTGATGTACTGCTCTTTACGCGCAGTCCATTCCGGTTCGTTGGCAACCAATTGTAACAATTGCGACATCGGCGAGATCAGCGTAGTATCCGAGTTGCTATCTAACCTATCCTCCATTATGCTTGCACTGCACATTACCGGGTAGAACGTGCCACTTCGCGAACCAAGAGCCCAAGCGTGTTCAGCACTGTTCATCCGAAGAACCTCAACCGCTGCGCTATATCGGAGAAATGCATCAACATCCAACGTCATCGCGATCGAATCACGACGGGCATAAGCGGTCAGTAACGTATCGTTCAGCGCTCTCTTCAATGAACCAGCACGTGCTTCGGACAAGCTATCTGAAGTAGGAAACACAGCTTGTTGTCCAATGCCCGAAACGGCAATATCCCTTGTTGAAAGGCCACGGGCTTGCTCCAGGTCAGGCCCTATGATCTCCCGGATCTCCATAACGCCCAATTCCTCTCCATTGATCCGCAGAACGAACAATCCATCATAAGGAACAACCACACCCATTTCACCAGCTACCCATAAAGCCATATGATCCTGTAACATATCGGCGGAAGAAGGGTTCCGGATCTCGATACGGTGGAACGGCAAACTGATCGGAGGTGCTTTGAACGCAACTCGAAATGACCTTTTCTTATGATCAGAAGGTGGACCATCGAATGAAAACACCGCTTTGCATTCGCTTCCGGCCAACATAAAAGATCCATTCACATCACCTCCAACTTTACTTGCTAGAACCGCGGCAAATTCATTGGGATCAAAATTCACTTCCACAAACGGCAACCTGGACGCCGCAGGTTGTTCCGCAAAACCATCAAGCGCGGTCATTGCCGCCGAACTGCTCGCAATGGTCAATGCTTTACTTGGACCTAGGAGCACACCGAATATCAGGAATGAGATCGCTATCAATGCAACGATGACCAACCCGACCGCAGTACTGCCCTGTGGTACGCGGTTCATCGGCCCTGTCGTGTGCTAAGTAGTAGGACCAATGTTGTGGCCAAGGTCATTACCATGGCACTTAAGTTCAGACCAAGCCCAAGTAAGCATGCAATAATGATCACAGGAAGCCAAATTCCCTTGGGCTGGGTAGAGCGACTTAAGAAGCCAGCAACAATTACTGCGACCGCTATGATGACAGCCGCCCAGATATGATCACGAAAATGATGCAAAAGGAGCAAGACTCCATATCCTCCAAGCAACAATGCCCAAGGTACCATTGGTCCACGATCCGCAGGACGGAATCCACGATTCCAACTAAAACCGATGAGCACCAATGCTACGAACAGCATGGCGAATAACGTGACCAATTCCACCCAACCGTGAAAGAGAGCACCTAGCCAAGGATCAGTATCTGGAGACATGCATTATCCGTTTCAATGGCCTAATTTGAGGACTTTGTAACGGGTTACTGGCGTGCAGACCGATTAGTTTTCAATAACGAAATGGGAACTAAACCAGATGTTGTGATCCACTGTTGGATCTATGCTCCTGGAAAAAATAGTATCGGTGTTGAACCAACGGGTCGTATTGCGTATGGCACGCTATGCCGAAACCTTGGCCACTTCACATGAAGCGCGCCATCCAATTGGTGCGCAATTGCACTCGGAAGTTCTCACGTAGATCACCCAATGTCGATACTTGATCGTCATATACGATCGTATCGCCTGTAATTACACCTTCCGCTATGAGCTCGGGAAGCTCTTGCAATCTACAGCTCCTGATCACACCTTCCTGTTCGAATACAACGACCATTCGATCAGTGAGCATCATGTTCAGCGTGTATTCCAGATCCTTGATGAATCCCACGCTCTTGTCAAGACTACATCCGGATGCTTTGGCTTGTTCCTCATCCACAGCAATAACAACGAACCGATCGTATAGCACATCCACAGTTGCGTCCAATGGTGCACCATGGGCCGCCCATGCACTCGTGAAGGAATCACCTTGTTCGCGTACCAGTTTCTGTTCTGCGCTGCTAAGATTACGAGCCGATTTATAAACCCATATTCGCGCGGTCGATGCCATATCGGTCAATCGCTTTGAGATCAAGGGGGCAGTCTCAGTAGCTTCCATTGTGATCGTCATTTAAGTGCAAGGTGCAAACCATATACCAAAGTCCAAAAGGATCTTTGCTTTAGTTATATACGATGGTTGTGTTGATTAAGTTGTGTTGCGCCCACGGCTGGCGTTTCCGTAGGCATTCAAGGAAAGCCTCATATTTGGGAACAACGTTTCTGCTAATACGCAAGAACAGGGACCTAGGATCAGACACCTATCAAAGATCCGCAGTTTCTGCGACCAGCTCGATGTACCCCGTTGAACTAAGAACGTGTTAAGAATCTTTTAGGATCAAATTCTTGCAGACCTATTGTCATGCACGGTTACCACTTCGATCAACTTGCCTTCAACCTTATAAACTACAGAAACATTCGGATGGATCACAGCGCGGCGGCATCCCGGATATATAGAAGAGACTTGATATCCTTTCGGGTATTGTAGAACCAACTGTTCAAAACCATGAAGCAGGTCCAAAAAGGCAAGTACCTCACGCTCTGTCCACTGTGATCGAATGAATTCCTTGATCAGCTTTACTTGTGATAACGATTCATCAGACCAGCGCACTTCACGCTCAACGCCCATTTCCAGCCCAGAAGTCCTTACTACTTAAAGTTCGGCCTTTCTTCAAGTCCTCCAGACCGCGTTCAATGGAACGCTTTTCCTCATGCGTAACCGTGTCGGCCCAATCTTCATGTTGCGTGGCTTTCTTAATGCCTAATAGGGAACCCAACAGACCTTGGTCTTCAAGTTTGCTGATCCAATCGATCAATTCGTGGCGTATCGCGTCAGTTCCCATGGTCGTTCGATGTTTTTCAAAGATAGTGAAACGCAGCGCCTTGGGCCTTAAACCCGTTCGAGTTTTCGACTCCGATCTTTTGGTATTCGCAAGATCAAGTTAAGCGGCTACAAGGTTGGGTCCCACCGTTCGCTAGTCGTCGTCACAGAGTTATCTACAAGAGACCCTGCTAGGTTCAAATGCTCATTCGCTTCGAGCATCAAGAATTGTCTATCAGATACCGTTGATCAATTCCTATAATTCAATTGTGCTCGATGGGCCTCCTTAACCTTCTCAATCATAGCGCGGTTATTCTCGAAATACGTTCTATCAAATTCGAACATATTAAGCGTATTATCCCAAAAGATCTTTGCATATGGCTTGATCAGATCCACATAATCAACACCAACAACTGGGTGCATGAACGTCACGTTTATCTCCAAGCCATGCCCACCATATCTTTCTTCTCCCGGAACTGCTATCGTATTGATCATGATATTCTAACCAACAACATTATCACCTGTAAAGATCAAACTAAAAGCCGAATCGTATGGGAGCTTCACTTTGAACGTTCCTTGCTCGTTGATATGTTCTGTAAAATATATAGTACTGTCGGTGAGATCATAAACGGCAAGAATGCCTTCTGCTGGCTTTTCGGTATCGAAGTCACTTAAAATGCCAAAAACCTCAACATGATCTTTGCCGAATGCAAGACTCCCGATCACAATGAACAATAGGAGAATAGAAAGGCGGCTCATTTAAATTCGATCAAAGATCCGCAGCTTCTGCGATCAATTCCGCAATATCCTTTACCACAATGCTGCTTTCTTTTTCGAAGTGCTTAACACCATCCGTAAGCATTGTGTTACAGAATGGACATCCGGCTGCGATGACCTGTGGCTCCATTGCAATTGCTTCTCCTGTGCGTTCAACGTTCACTTCCTGATTGCCTGGTTCTGCTTCCTTGAACATTTGCGCGCCACCCGCACCGCAACACAATCCTTTTGCTCGGCTGCGTTTCATCTCTACGAGTTCGCTGTCCAGTTTCATCAGGACCTCACGTGGTGCCTCATATTCGCCATTACCTCTTCCTAAATAACACGGGTCGTGGAATGTGATGCGCTTGCCTTTGAAACTACCACCTTTCACTTTCAAACGGCCTTCATTCAACAAGGCATTGATGAACTGGGTATGATGCAGCACTTCATACGTACCGCCTAGAACTGGATACTCGTTCTTCAAGGTATTGAAGCAATGTGGACATGCTGTGACGATGCGCTTTACAGCATATCCATTCAGCACTGCGATATTCTGCATGGCCTGCATCTGGAAAACGAATTCGTTCCCTGCCCTACGCGCCGGATCTCCCGTACAACTTTCCTCTTGACCCAATACGGCGAATTTTACGCCCGCATTGTTCAGCAATTTCGCAAATGCCTTGGTGATCTTTTTTGCACGATCGTCGAACGAACCAGCGCACCCTACCCAGAACAATACTTCGGGAACCTCATGCGCTGCAGCGAAATCGGCCATGGTGCGGATGGAAAGTTTATTTGTCATGATCGTGGGGTTCACAAACCATTAATCCTCCGTCCACTTCATCCGTTGATCAGGTCCGAACGCCCATGGCGCTCCATTGTTCTCCACATTTGTGAACATGCTTGTAAGGGCAGGACGTGTGCGACTTTCTTCCATGACCAAGTAGCGGCGCATGTCGGTTATGATCCCGACCGGATCGATGTTCACCGGGCAGGCTTGTGTACAAGCATTACATGTTGTGCATGCCCACAACTCTTCTTCCGTGATCCGTGAATGAAGGCTCTTTCCATCATCCTCCCACTTTCCTTTCGCGTCGATCACCTTACCAACTTCCTCCAACCGATCACGGGTATCCATCATGATCTTGCGTGGGCTCAATAATTTACCTGTGAGATTAGCTGGGCACTCACTCGTACAACGCCCACATTCGGTGCATGTGTATGCGTCCATAAGATTCTTCCAAGACAGGTCGAAGATGTCCTTAGCCCCAAAACGCTCAGGTATTTCCACGCCTCCCACTTTCAACACGACGGGCTCCGGTGGTGCCACGGAAGGATCCAACATGGACCTTACTTCACCAGCAACACGATCCATATTCTTAAGCTGTGTTTTCGGAAAGAGATTGCTGTAGAACGTGTTCGGGAATGCGAGCAGGATGTGAAAGTGCTTACTATATGGCAAGTAGTTGAGGAACGCAAGGATACCGATGATATGGAACCACCAGCACACGCGTTCGACAATGACCAGACCGGTAGTACTGAACCCAGCCAATGAGGGCGCTATCAACCCACTAACAGGGAACGAGCCTGCTTGTATATAGTGATCGGCACCACGCGTTTGCAAGCTGATGTCTGCAGCATTCATTGTAAGGAATGCCGTCATCAACGCGATCTCCGTGAACAGGATGATGCTGGCATCGCTGCGGGGCCATCCGTCCATTTCCTTCATCCAAAATCGTTTCAGGCGAAGTCCCTCTCTGCGTACCAGAAAGATCACGCAGGCAAGCAGTACACCAAACGCTAGCAATTCGAAACTACCGATCAGAAAGTCATAGAGCGGCCCAAGGAAAGCAAGTACACGATGTGTACCGAACAGACCATCGATGATGATCTCCAACACCTCGATATTGATGATCACGAAGCCCGCATACACAATGATGTGCAAGAATCCTGCAATGGGTCGAACGACCATTTTACTTTGACCAAGAGCAACACGTGCCATGGTACTCCATCGCTCTCCAGGACGGTCGTTACGGTCCTCATTCCTACCCAAATTAATGTTGCGAGAGATACGCTTTACGTTGCGTGCGAAGAACCAAGATGCCACAATGACAACAATCGCAAAAACAATGTTGGAGATGATGCTCACTTTATCCCTTCTTTTTGTAGGCTTTTCTGGATCCGGTCAATATCGCTATTGCTCAACTTTGGTAATCGATCCTTCTTGCCGAACAAAGATAGATGCACGTAACGGTTCGGGTTCATGCGTACATCTTCCATAAGCAGATCCAATTCTGCGCTGGTCGAGCGTAGGTTATTGTACAATGAATCGTCCGTCATCAACAGACCAAGTGTCCCTTGCCCACTGTTCAGACCATCCATTATGTTCTTCAATTGAGCACTACTAGCGCTCAGGTCATCCAACACCTTTTCGATCTGACCATTGGCCATCGTGCTAGTTACCGAATCCACATTCTGAAGAATATGCGAAATGTTCGCATTGGAAGCCGCAAGATTCTCGGATACTTTACGCAGGTTCTCCAAGGTTGCATGGATCGAAATTGCTTCTGAGGCCATAAGTTCATCCAGCCTAGCTGCAGTCTTGTCGAATGATTCCAAGGTGTGGCGAATACTTGAAAAGCTTGCGTTGATATCACCTCGCGTTGTATCGTTCAAGATCATGTTCAACGCAGTTAGAACGGAATCCACGCTAGAGAACATGCCCTCTGCCTTTTTCTTTAATGGATCGATCTGGCCACTAACAGCATCTGTAAGACTAAGCTGTGCATCACCTATCAATGTATCACCCTGGGAAACAGGCGTTTGCCCAGACCCTAATATCAACTGCAAGGCCCTCGAGAAGAGGTCGGCACTGTAAATACGGACCTTGGTACCCTCGGTAAGGATCAATCGGTCCTCATCCATTTGGAAAGTGACCGCGATCGAACCACTTCCGTTCGGCATGAGTTCACGGCGAATGACCTGACCTACCTTATATCCATTGAAAAAAACCGGAGTTGCCTCCGTAACACCAGAAACATCATTGTAAACCACATGGTAAACGTTCCGTTTCTGAAATAGGTCCATGCCCTTGAGGTAATTCACCCCAAAGACCAGTAACAAGATGCCACCAAGGACCAATAGTGCAATAGTATACTCACGGCGCATCTTCATCTAATTCGTATTCCTTGATCACTGACCTTGGGCCAATTTAAGCGCTTCTTGCAGATCCATGCGTTGGTCGTTCTTATACGCTACGATGAATGCCCCGTCATATCCGACATCCCTGCATCGCTTTTGCACTGCGCGCGCGCCTTCCAATGAAAGCTCATTACCAATGGAATAGCGGAAAAGACCAGCGCTTTTGTATTCTTCAACGCCTTCCAGTCCATTGAAATTCTTCGGTTTGGGATCAACGTGCTTACTGGTGGTGGCGATCTGTACTTTGAATCTGATCGCATCCTTTGAAATAGCCGGTGTCTCTACTCTTGGTGCCGGAACCGGGTCAGGTTCCGGTTTCGTGTTCGGCTTTTCCGGCAGGATCGAAGCAGTTGTGGTATCGACTCCTTCCATTGAATCCTTATACTCCTTGAATGCACGATATACTGCCGATGCCATGTAATCCTGACCAAGTTCTCCTTGCAGGAATTCCTCTTCCGTAGCATTGGTCAAAAAACCCAACTCCACCAGCACCGCTGGCATTGTGGTGTAACTGATAACCAGGAACCCCGCTTGTTTCACGCCACGATCCGGGCGGCCTACGCGATCCCTGAACTGCTTCTGGATCAATGAAGAAAGCAATAAGCTTTGGTCCATGTGCGTATTCTGGAGCAAGCCCAAAGCGATCATACTCTCTGGATCCTTCGGATCGTAGCCATCATATTTCAATTCGTGGCCATCTTCCATCAAAATGGCTGCATTCTCCTTTTGCGCCACCCTCATATTGGCCTCGGTCTTGTGCAGACCCATCACATACGTTTCACAGCCGTTCGGTGAATGGTTCTCATTCGCGTTGCAGTGTATACTGATGAAGACATCGGCCTTGGCCCTATTCGCGATATTGGTACGCTCCATCAATTCAATGAAACGATCATCTTCACGGGTATAGATGACATTTACATTCGGATAGGCTTCCTTAATGTATTTACCTATGAGCTTGACAACATTCAGCGACACATCCTTCTCGGTGGTCTTATAGCGACCCGTCCCCAAATTGCCGGGGTCTTTTCCACCATGCCCCGCATCCAGAACCACTGTTCGAATGCGGCTTGCATCGCGACCTTGGCCCGATGCTTGCGAGCAGAACAACGTTAGTGCAGCCGCTACCACACCTACATACGTTAACTGTTTGATCATTCGTTCCATTGGTCCCGGATAGCGTTGCTTAATTTTCGGCCCGCTTTCCAATGGGAATTGCAGACTTATGAAGGCACTGCCATGCTTCCGGACTTCCGGGTACGAATCTAATTGCAGGATCTCCGGCAGGCTCCTTGGTGTATTTTCAGTTTTCCTCACTACCATGTTGATGTGGGCTTCGTTCGGTGCTTATGGACAAGCATTGGAAAGCGAAGTCTACTACACTGCACGTGATAGCATCCGCTATGACATTCAAGAGCAAACAGTATACCTTTTTGGTGCAGCTACCGTAAAATACGAAGCTGTTCAGCTCACCGCTGATCGTATCACCTTCAGTTTCAAGAACGAGGAAGCAAGGGCCTTTGGTGTGCCGGACTCAACTGGCAAAATTGTCGGCAAGCCCGAATTCGTTCAGGATGGCAAAACGATCGAGGCCGATAGCATCCGGTACAACTTCACCACTAAACAAGGGCTTATCCGTGAAGTACGAACGCAAGAGGAGGGCACGTGGCTTCACGCGGGACTAAGCAAACGGCATAGCGATGGCGAAGTTCATAGCCGAGCTGGCATGATCACCACATGTGACAGGCCTTATCCGCATTTCCACTTCAAGGTGAACCGCATGATGGTGATACCGGACAAAAAGATCGTTACGGGAGCGGCATACATGAAACTGGGCCGGAAGATCCCAACGCCGCTGGCAGTACCCTTTGGCCTTTTTCCGAATAAGAAAGGTAGTAGCAGCGGGATCTTGATCCCCGTATATGGGAACAGTGATCAACTGGGCTATTTTTTACTGAACGGTGGTTATTACCTACCGATCAATGACCACTTGGACCTGCAATTGACCGGGGACATCTATAGTCGAGGCTCGTGGGGTCTGCGCGGTATTACCCGTTACAGCACACGGTACCGCTATAGTGGCAATCTGGACATCAGCAGAAGCACGCAGCTGAACGGCGACCCAGAATACCCGGATTTCAGTAAACAGAATAACTTCTTTTTGCGGTGGAATCATAATGTTGATCCCAAAGCAAGCCTTACCGATCGATTCACCGCAAGCGTTAACGTGGGTACAAGCCGTAACTTCACGAACAACTTCAATAGTAGTACCTCCGATTACCTGAGCAATACGTTCCAAAGCAATATTAACTGGACACATCTCTGGATAGGAAAGCCGTACAACCTAAGTGCGAATCTGCGTCATAGCCAGAACACATTGAACGGGTCCTTTGACCTAACTCTGCCTGCAGTAGCCTTCAATGTTACGCGCATTCTGCCATTCCAGAATATCAAGAAACCAGGAACAAAGCGGCATTGGTATGATCAATTGTATGATCAGATCGGAGTGAACTATTCAGCGAACTTCGATAATAGGCTCAGTACAACGGAGGAACAGCTTTCGCTTAACAACTTATCAGCGCTGACCCGCGATATGCAGAATGGTATTCGACACACAGCGGCTGTAACTACCAGTCTCAAAAATAAATTCTTCTCGTTGAACCCGGATTTCCGGATCAGTGAACGCTGGTATTTCAGGTCAGTGGAGAAAACGACCTTCACATCTGCCGATACGATCTATACTGTAACGGATACCGTACCTGGATTCAAGCGTGCGGAAGAATGGAGCACAGGTGCCACGTTGACCAGCAAACTGTATGGTATGTATTCCTTTCGTAGCACGAACCTACAGGCGATCAGGCATACAGTTACTCCTTCCATCGGATTCAATTATAGGCCCGACCAAAGCACTCAGATCGAAGGACCTTTTGGTGTGAACGGTGCGCTTTCGAACTATTCACCATTCGACATTGGGATATATGGAAAGCCCGCAGCAGGTGCTAGCGGGTCAGTGAATCTTGGTGTGATCCAGAACTTGGAAGCCAAAGTGCGCGACAGAAAAAATTCGGCGTTGGACAGCACCGTATTCAAAAAGATCAAGCTGTTCGATTATCTCGGGATCACTTCAAGCTATGACATCCTAAAGGACAGTTTGCGTTGGTCGCCGGTAAACCTTGCCGCACGCACACAGCTGTTCAACATCTTCAATGTGAATGTGGTAAGCCTTTGGGACCCTTATGCTGTGGACACCTTGGGCCAACGCATCGATCGCAGTGAGCGGTCGGTTACCGGTCGTTTGGCGCGCATGACTTATACCAACGTGGCTTTGGGGTTTGAATTGAAGAGCAAGAAATACGGAAAGTCCGTGAATAGCACTTCGGATACGAACGATGCACAGGTTGTAGAGGACAGCGACCCGTCCAAAGGAGCGAAGATCAACTTCAGTTTGCCGTGGCGGTTGGGTGTGAACTATAGTTATGACGTTACACGATCCTATGCTGGCGGGACGAGCATGGATAGTGAGCGCCAAAGCGTTCTTTTCAATGGTGATGTGAACATCCTGAAATATTGGAAACTTGGGGTAAGTAGTGGTTATGATCTGGTAGCACAAGAAATTACACCAACCTCATTGAACCTCTACTGGGATCTTCATTGCTGGGAATTCAACTTCAATATCATACCACTCGGCGTCAGAAAGAGTTTCAGTTTCCGGATCAACGTGAAGGCAAGTGTTCTGCGAGATCTGAAATATGAATTGCGCAGGCCATACGGGAATAATAGGAATTTGCTCTATTGACCGCTGGTTCCTGAATAGAGGGCAACGACCTGGACAATTCCTCGGAAGGCTCTGCATCTGGAACTTCAGGTCTAGCCTTTCTTGAAGATCAGCCGAGTAACATAGATGCCTTGACCGTCGTCCTTACCGGCATCACTCTCAACACCACTCACGACGAACTCCAATGACCAGCCTTCGGCTACCAGTGTATTGATCTTGTCACCTATCAGTGCATCGTTGGAGGCTATGTTCTGAAAGTTGATCCCTACAGCACTGAAAAAGTTGAGCAATTTGGTTTCCTTGAATTCATCGACTTTGAGTTCACCACGTTTAACGTCTCCCTGATCACTTTTCTTTCCATCCACACGCTCCGTGGTGGCAGCTTCCGCGTTAGCGTCCGAGGTGGATTCAATGATGCGTGAACGACCCGTAACTGCCGGAATAATACTTTCAACGACCGTCACGACCTTATATGTGGCTTGTGCATTGATCGTTGCGGTTCCTGCAATTGACAAGAGCGCTATGAAGAGGAGTTTTTTCATTTTCGATTATCTATTTGTTCGTTGATCCAGTTCTCAATGATCGTTCCACCTACTTCGGTAAGAACACTTTCCGGATGGAATTGCATCCCACAAACGTTGTACCGAACATGCCGGATCGCCATGACCACGTCAGCATCACTTTGTGCTGTGACCTTCAACTCATTTGGAAATTTCCGTTCATCAACTGCCCAGCTGTGATACAGTCCAACTGTAAACTTAGCAGGCAGTTCCTTGAATAACGGATCGACCGGTGCTAGAACCGAGCAATTCACCGCAACGCCGTGCATGACATGCTGTTGATTGTATAAAACACCACCACAAGCTTCCACGACACCTTGCATGCCCAGACAAATTCCAAGTAAGGTATGTGTTGGCATGAGCTTTTCAAGTAGCTCCATCATGATACCAGCTTCACTCGGTAAACCCGGACCTGGAGAGAGCACAATGCGATCATACTGCGATGCCTCATTAACGGTGATGGCATCGTTGCGCACCACATCGACCTGTGCGAATGGCTCCAACAAATGGTGCAAGTTCCATGTGAAGCTGTCGTAGTTGTCCAAAAGCAACACGCGCATGCTGGAAATGTAAAATGATGAATGAAAAATAAAAACGTCTGAATACTAGCTCCTAGCGTTCTAGTCACTTTGTCAGACTCCATTTACGGCTTTGCCGATCCAGCCTAAATGCGTGTGGTGAAAACTATCGTTGAACTTGAGGCCGTAACCGAAGATGCGATCCATGCTTGCGTGGCCATATAGGATGATGCCAATTGCGACCAACGGGTTCATCCATGGATCACCCATATCCAATTGTACGAGGTTCACTATCTCGAACTGCCCGGGCAAGCCAGCCACAACAAAGGCAAGAGCAACAGCCTTATGATGCAATAAATTGTACGCGAAGGCCCCTACTTTAGTGTTGATCAAATACCCGATCATTCCTATATCCGGGCCGATGAACAATAGTACATAACACCACCATGGCACGTCGTTCGTGAACAAAACAACGAAGCATAATGCAAATTGCGCAAGCTCTTCGAACCGAAGGAGGTTCTTCATTAGATCAATTGTGTGTGTGTGTGTGTGTGTGTGTGTGTGTGTGTGTATGTGTGTATACGAGATTCCGGGTCGAGCCCAGAATGACCATGAAGGGAAAAGCCCTGAATGAGAATTACCATTCAATCCCCACGGGACAATGATCACTGCCCATGACCTCGTTCAGGATGAAGGCGTCCTTGATCTTTTTCTCGAAACTTGGACTTACAAGGACGTAATCGATCCGCCATCCTACATTCTTCGCTCGCATCCCGAAGCGTTGGCTCCACCAACTGTACTTCACCAGTTCAGGATGCTTCTTACGGAAGGTGTCCACATATCCGGTTGCAAGCAACGCAGACATTCCATCGATCTCCTTCTGTGTGTAACCTGCGGTCTTGTTGTAGTTCGGTTTTGGCCGTGCAATGTCGATGGGCTGGTGTGCTACGTTGAGATCCCCCGCAAAAATGACCGGGAGCTGTTGAGCAGCCAATTTCACCAAATAGGCCCGCAATGTTGCATCCCATTTCGTTCGATAGGTCAAACGCTTCAGTTCTTGGCCTGAATTAGGTACATACGTATTCACAACTACAAAGTCCTTGAAGGTTGCTGTAATAACCCTTCCTTCGGAATTATGTTCTTCTTCGTTGGGTATGCCGTACGCAACTTCAACAGGTTTCATTTTGCTCGCGATCGCGGTACCGCTGTACCCTAATTTCTCAGCTCCATGTGCATGAACATGGTAGCCTTCCAGGCCCTGTAGCGCTGTTGCCACTTGATCAGGTGTTGCCTTGGTCTCTTGGAAACAATAGATATCAGCATCCATCGTTCTCAAAGAATCCTCAAGACCATTTTTTACACTGGCACGGATGCCGTTAACATTGAATGAGATGAGTTTCATGGTGTACAAATCTCGTAATTCGTGGTCAAGGATCAGTTTCTCACACCACATACCTGTCGTCCACAGCGTATTGTTCGTCCAAAATACTTGCATTTTCACTTTGAACGATAAACCTTTACATGTTCCCTGCGTCCTACCAAGAACATCCATAACATGCCAATAGAACCTTACGCTGGTCCTTTCGGAACTCCCCAACTTAGGCACTTGCTTCGGCGATCACTTTTTGGTTGTTCGAATGCGGACCTTGGCCACTTCAGCGGCTATTCGTTGGAACAAACAGTTCAAGAACTATTGACGTTCACGAATAACACGACGCCACCCATTAAAACGTATTGGGGGTTGAATGGCGGAACACCGGACCCTTCATTGGTAGATCCAGATGTACCCTTCGGCTCCACATGGATCAACACTGCGCGTGATTTCCAGGACACCGATATCGCCACGAACCGGATTGCGAATCTTATTTTTTGGCGGACCGGGTTGTTTGTTGAGCAAGAACGGAATCTGCGTGAGAAATTGACCTTGTTCTGGTTCAATCACATGCCCAATCAGGCATTCGAGGTTTTCATACCGGAACTCCTTTACACTTATGACCAATTACTCCGTGACAATTGCATGGGCAATTTCAGGGAGATGATGTATGGCGTTTCCACCAGTGGTGCTATGCTTGTCTATCTGAACGGTTATTTGAACACGGTGGCTGCTCCGGATGAGAACTTTGCTCGTGAGCTCATGGAGCTATTCACCTTGGGAGAAGGCAGTGGGTATACCGAAGCGGATGTTCAAGCTGCGGCGCGGGTTCTGACCGGTTGGAGCTTGTTGTTGGAACAAGCTGGACAGCCAATAATTCCAGAGACGACGTTCTACGCCGTGAATCATGACACCACTGACAAAACATTCAGTGGATTCTTCAACAATACCGTGATCCAAGGTCAAAGTGGAGCAGCTGCGGGGCCTGCGGAAATGAATGCGTTGTTGGATATGATCTTCACGAAGGATGAGGTTTCGTTGTTCATTTGCAGGGAGATCTATCGCTTCTTCGTACATGCAGAGATCACCCCGACCATCGAAGCAGATGTTATTGTACCGCTAGCTGAACTGTTCCGCGCGAACGCCAGTGCTCCGGATCAGATCAGGATCGTTATGCACGCATTATTGACAAGCGCTCATTTCTACAGTGTTGAAGTACAGGCTTGCATGATAAAGAGTCCCGCGGACCTCGTGATAGGTGCCATCCGCATGTTTGATATGCCATTGCCGACTCCTGCACAGTTCGAGGCACAATATGCAGCATGGCGAGATGTGTACTACTTGGTTGATTATGCCGGACAGAACTTATTCAACCCACCGAATGTAGCCGGATGGCCAGCATACTACCAGTATCCTCAATATGATAATCTATGGATGGATACTGCTACGTTCCCAACACGTGTCAATGCACTATTGGGCATTTTGTACTCAGGGTTCCTCACTGACGACCTCATGTACCAACCGGCTAGTCAGAATTTAACGCATAAAGTGGACTTCATGGCGGTGGTTGCTCAATTCAGCAACCCCAGCGACCCGAACGTGCTTGTATCAGAGACGGTTGACCTCCTTTACAATGTCCCTATATCGCAATCAGTAAAAGACCAATTGAAGACCAATTACTTGTTATTGGGACAACAGTCCGATATTTACTGGAGTGATGCTTATGACCTCTACGCCAGTGACCCGAATACGACGAATATGACCGCACAACTTGTACCGACCATACTTCTTTGGATGTATGGAGAAATGGCACAGGCCGCTGAGATCCACCTTCATTAAGAACTACCATGAACAGAAGAAAATTCCTTAGGAACTCGTCCTTGGTAACATTGGGTGGCCTTAGCGTAAGGGGCTTCAGCAGTCCATTGATGCAGGCTCTTAAATCACGCGCACTGGAAGACCGTGTGCTCGTCGTTGTACAAATGATCGGTGGCAACGATGGTCTTAACACGGTGATCCCCTTGGACCAATACGACGTGCTGAGCCAATTCCGGACCAACGTATTGATACCTGAAACACAAGTGTTGCCTCTTACCGGTCTTAGTGGTACCGGCCTGCACCCATCCATGGGTGGAATGCGTGACCTCTGGGAAGACGGCAAGCTCGGTATTGTGCAAGGTGTAAGCTATCCGGATCCGAATTATTCGCACTTCCGCTCTACGGATATTTGGGAAACCGGAGCCAACTCCGACCAACAGCTTAACTCGGGATGGACGGGCCGATACCTGAACAACGAATATCCCAACTACCCAGCAGGTTATCCGAATGATGACATGCCTGATCCACTTGCGATCCGTATTGGTGGCCCGGTCAGTTTAGGATTACAGAATATGGGCGTTAGCATGGGTGTTGCCATCAACAATACCGAAGATACCGTGGACCTTACCGGCAACATTTTCAATGATCCACTATCCGCTGATTGTAGCGGTGATAAACTAGGGTTCGTGCGCAATGTGCAGCGGCAAACGGATCTTTATGGTGACGTGATCAATGCCGCAGCAAACGCTGGGTGCAACCAGAGCACTCTCTACCCTACCGGTGCTGAACCGGGAGCTCGTCTGGCACAAGCATTGAAGATCGTAGCTCAGTTGATCTGTGGTGGCCTCAAGACAAAGATCTATTGGGTAAGCGTCGGCGGATTCGATACACATGCCGAACAAGTAGTAGCAAGCGACCACACAACAGGTGCGCATGCTGATCTATTGCAAGGAGTGAGCGATTCGATCCATGCGTTCCAGGATGACCTTGGTCAGCTTGGGCTTGAAGACCGCGTGCTTGGCATGACCTTCAGTGAATTCGGACGCAGGATCGTGGACAACGCTTCCGGTGGTACGGATCATGGCAGCGCATTACCCATGTTCATGTTCGGTACCAGAGTGGTACCCGGAATGACCGGAACCAACCCGGATATTCCAGCGAACAGCACGTTCCAAACGAACTTGGCGATGCAGTATGATTTCCGTTCAGTCTATGCTTCCGTTCTAACGGATTGGTTCTGTTTGGAACCGAGCGAGGTTGATCAAGTGCTACTGGATACCTACCAACCGCTTTCGATCATTGATCCCGCTGGATGTTTAGGTACAAGCGTGCATGAGGCCAATCAACGTGCAGGTGACAGCCTTCTAAGCGTATACCCGAATCCATTCGTAGAGCGCACGACGTTGAGCTATACGAGCAATGGCGGCCGCGTGTTGATCCAAGTATTCGACGAGCAAGGGAAACTGATGAGAACCGTATTGAACAGTGTGATGGCACCTGGTCCATACACTGCTGATGTGGATCTTGGCGAACTACCTTCAGGTGTTTACTACGCGCGCTTCCAGAACGAAGGTCTGCAGCAAGTGAAGAATATGTTGAAGGTACGGTAGGTTGCTCTTACCGTACACGCTCTATCGGAAACATTAAGGGTAGCGATATTGAACCCTTGATCAAGAGTAGATACCCCTGAACGCAACGAAGCCCCGACCAAGGTCAGGGCTTCGTTGAATTGGATCGTCTGTTGGGCTTACGCCTTTTGTACGTTCACTGCATTCAGGCCCTTAGGGCTTTCCTCTACTTCGTAAGAAACAGAGTCGCCCTCCCAGAGCGCTTCACGAGTTCCGGTTTTGTGGACGAAAACGTCCTTTCCTCCTTCGTCAGGTGTGATGAATCCAAAACCTTTCTCCGTGTTGAAGAATTTTACTTTACCACTTGGCATTTGACTGTACTGTGTTGTTAATAAGAGCGCAAGATAGGCAGTTAGTTCAATAAGACCGACATTTTACCTTCATATTTCCTGTATGTACCGTGCCTTAGTGCTCATTTATGGAACTTTCCAAAGCGATCTTAAGGTCAATTCAGCCTTGAACCCCTAGCACGGGTTCAGCCGAACAAGCGGTCAGTTCGGCCTTGGATGTTCCATTTTCCTAGGAGGAACGGTAGAATATCGCACATGATCAGTGCCCATTATTCATCACCTTGCTGCAATTTGAGCCACGCCTGTACCATCTTCAGCTTTCCGTACCCATACTTTCCTCCGAAATGTTTGAAGACACCGGCGCTATCCTGCTCTGGGTTTGAAGTGATATGATCGGCAATAAGATCGCGTGTGGTATCATCGAGAACTGAATCTATCTGAACCTCACCAGCAGCTATCCCTTTGGCAGCATGGCTTTCAATAGTGCTTTCCGTAAGCTTTCGTTCAGCGGCCACCTCCGCAATATTCTTTCCGGACCTGAACAGCTCATAACTTGCCTTGTATGTTCCGCCTTTCTGGGCTTTGGGTTTCCGTTCCTTTTTTCCTAATACACCTTCGACACTTTCTCGGACACGTCTACGGCCCGTCCTATTGGAGGTCTTTGGCTTGTTCAATTCGGCCCATTCGACTATTTCGGAAACCAGGGTATTGCGCTGATCAGCAAGTTTCTGGAGCAACTCCGGTTTCCGCTGAATTCTTTCTCCGTTAAGAATGCATGCTGTGATGTATCCCACTTTCCCGATCATGTGCAGCTTCTTGGCCAAGAGCGTATCGATCTCACGCAGATCATCCGCATAGCCTTTGCTCCTGTTCACCATTTCCACTTGGGCCAAATGTTGCAGAAGATCCTTCATGCTCTGCATCAACATTGCCGAGTAATAGGCCCCTCCTTTTTCGATCCGTTCGAGGAGCGTTTCGTGATCATCGCTCTGCAACAACCGCACTAATTGATGCTGGAAAGTGCGGGTGTTCTGAACTTCGGTATCCAACTTCAACTTGAATCGAGCCAGCGCGGTCTTCATACTCGCATCCTCGAACTCGTCCACATCCGTGTGGTCATTTTGCACAAAACCGACCTTGACCTTGATATCGCCCAGATCGAAGGTGCTGGTCAATACCGCTTGCAAGTACAAGCGTTGCTGCTCCTTAAGCTGTTGCGGTAACGGCTGCTGCGTGTGTTGCCGTTCGCTGAAGGCCATTACATCCCTATCAGTTGAGACAACGGATGGATCGATCCGCGTGCGAAGCGTTAGCCCTTTCAATGAACGCAACCTCGACAGAGCTACATACACTTGACCAGGAGCAAATGCGTTACCCACATCGATGATCGCCTTATCGAATGTTAGTCCTTGGCTTTTGTGTACCGTAATGGCCCAAGCCAACTTGACCGGATATTGCTCAAAGGTGCCCTCTATCTCTTCTTCCTGTTGTTTCGATCTCGCATTCACCACATATCGCTTGTTCTCCCAGACCTCCTTCTTCAATGTGTAGGATGATCCGTTGTCGAGCATCTCAACTTCTACTCCCTCATCCGTTATGGACCTGACCTTGGCCAACTTTCCATTGAAGTACGCTTTCTCCATATCATTCCGAATGAACATGATCTGCGCACCTACTTTCAGTTCCAATCCGGTGAGCACCGGATACATGCTTTCCGGAAACTTGCCTTCCACATCGGCATTGAAAACGTGTGACTTTCCCGGCAACGCTGCCAAAGCCTTACTGTTCAATTCATCGGCTATCCGGTTGTGGGTGGTAAGTGTTATTACACCTTCTTGTTCGCGCTTTGGGATATTGGCTTTGTAATGCGCATTCAATGTTTCCACATCTTTCGCGCTTACCGTGTTGTTACGCAAATTGTTGAGGATATCGATGAACTCACCATCCTGTTGCCGGAAGATCTTGTCCAGCTCAATATGGGCATAACCCGCTTCCTTGATCACACGCGACTCGAAGAAATGTGCGTTCGCGTAGTATTTGCGTAAGACGCTCCACTCTGTGTCCTTCACTACAGGCGGCAACTGATGCAGATCACCGATCAACAGCACTTGTACCCCTCCGAAGCTATGGTCGTAAACACCCCGAACGCTGCGCATCCTGTGATCGATAGCGTCCAACAGGTCCGCACGGAGCATGCTCACTTCATCGATTATCAGCAGGTCGATGCTCCGAAGCACATTACGCCGTACAGCATTTAATGGGTGCCGTCGTGTGAGCGTATCGCGATCATGGAAATTGCCGTACGCTGGAATATCCGCGGGTAAGTTGCGCTCAGGAACGTAAGTACCGAACGGGAGCAGGAATTGTGAGTGGATCGTAACACCCTTCGCATTCAGTGCCGCAATTCCCGTAGGGGCAAGGATCACATACCGCTTGTGCGTGTTCTGCGCAAGGCGATGCAGAAAAGTGGTCTTACCTGTTCCTGCTTTGCCTGTTAGGAATACGTGGCGCGAAGTGCTGTTAACAAAGCGCGCAGCCATGGCAGCCATTTCGGTTTCCTCGTGTTCCAGACTTTCCATTAAGGCTGCAAGATCGCCATATCCGGTGGAAACGAAGTCGGAGTTCGTACGTTTTCGGACAAGGTTGCTTTCCCAATTTCCAAGGTCATCAAGCATTAAAGGGTGAAGGACGGCTCCGGTTGGCATTGACGAAATTTTCATCACCGGCGAAGTGGGTAACGTAGGTTTGATCCGAGGATGCGCTGATCAAATTAGGTTGGTGTAAGTCCTGATACGTTATCGCGACAATCACGATCAAACGACCTTTACTATCTTGCAAGATATTGGCGTTGTACCAACATGAACTGGATCCCACTTACCGAAATTGGCCAATTGAACGTGATCGATGAAGCTTCGTACGAAAAGCCTGTGTTGATCTTTAAACACAGTACGCGTTGTAGCATCAGTGGAGCTGCGTTGGGGCGGCTGGAACGCGCGTGGACCGGTGATGACGATGCAGCACATGCCGTCTATTTTCTCGATCTATTGCGTTATCGACCGATCTCCAATGGGATAACAGAACGCTACGGAATAGAACATGAGTCGCCACAAGCCATAGTGATAAGCGGTGGGAAATCCGTTCGAGTAGATGCCCATTTCGGGATCGGATATGAAACTACGATCACTGCTTTGCGTGTGCAAAAAACACCATGATCAACGTTATGATCCGCGTCATACTCTGTTCTGCTCTGGTGTCGGCAACCGGCGTTCTGAATGCTCAAGTCAACATAGCGGAGTCACGTCCTAACACTGCTGGGTTCTCTCTTTTGACACACGAACAACCTCTATTCAATGCAGCATATTCGAGTACTGCCATCCTACCTCGGATCCCATCGAACTACGACTATGACGCCCTTGGACTTTTCTGTAAATTGGATGTTCAATTTGAAAAACGACTCAAGATGCCGCTGCTCTTCCGCTTGGGCGATGCACAGAGCATAGCTGCTTGGGAAGGGAAAGGTGTCTTGCGGAAACGCTGAACAAACAGAATCTCGGTCCTACTTCACCACGAATTTTCGGATCGCGCTGCCAACTCGTGCGACATACATTCCAGGATCGAACCCGGATATATCGATCAAAACCGTACCATTCCTAACGGCCGCGGTGCCAACAAGCCGAAGTTGGGCATCGAACAATTGCACCTGTGTTCGATCCAGGATCGGTGATGTCATTACAACATTCAATTCGGTGTTCGCCGGGTTCGGATAGAGCGAGAACTCAACCGATGAGTGTTCTTCTTCAATGCCGATCCGTACTCCGGATATCTTGCTCAATCCCGAACTTGTGGTCACCCAAACTGCGTCATCGGCATCCACAGCGAGTCGGCGCACATTGGGACCAGCAAGCCCATTGGAAAGCTCGTATTGTGCCCAATCGTTCCCATCGTACATGGAAACGCCACCTTCGGTCACGAGGTAATCCACGTATACACCGGCCCATACAAGACCTTGTGAGTCGAGTACAACATCCGTAACAGGATTCAAGGTATCAGGTGCAGGAAGAATGAATGGGCGCGTATGGTTTCCGGTAAATTGATCATTGGCATCGAATGTTGAGATCCCCTTGGCTGTAGCCACCCACTTGTTCTGAGCGCCATCTATCGCGATGGACCGTATCTTATTATTGATCAATCCATCCGCTTCAACGATGGATGTGAACGAGCTACCATCATAGACCTTAATGCCTGCAAGTCCCGTTCCTAACCAGACGTCACCATCATCAGCAAATGCGATGTATGTTGTTCCACCGAATGGAATATCAGGACTTCCAAATGCTGTAAACACGCCATTGCTGTAAACTGTAGCCCCATTGATCGTCGCTAACCAGATATCACCGTTAGGCGCCTGCTTGATGTTATTGACCTGGTTATCACTGAGCCCATCAGCAGTGGAATAGGTCACGTAATCCGTACCATCAAAAACACTAACACCGTTGTCAGTTCCTGCCCAAACGTCTCCATTGTCCATTACGGCGATGGCCATGACATTACTGCTAACTAAACCTGGATGCGTTATCGGTGTATGGTTCTCCGCATTAACCCCATCGAACTTGATCACACCAGCCTGACTAGCCAACCAGACATTACCGGAACCATCGATGGCCACATCGCGGAGGTCATTTGAAGGTAGCCCAGTGTTCGTGTTGTAGTTCGTAATTGTTTGTGCGGAAAGTGACGCACTGAGGCAAAGGGTTAGCAATGAGATAACGTTCTTCATTCTGACAAGATAAAGGTTTGATGTGAGGTCTTATTCGTTGTGCGTACTTCAAGGACATAAGCACCGGGTGTGAGACCAAGAGTTCCGATACGTACCGCTTGATCACCACTCAGCACAAAGTCCGGCGTTATCCGTTTTCCATCAGGCGAAACGATCACCATTTCATAGGGCTCGTTCCCATCCAGGATCAACGTAATGTCACCGTTGGTTGGATTCGGGAATAGACGAAGAAAACGATCCAGGTCATCGATACCTTCAGGTGAATTCCATGCCTTGAATGTTGGGTAGAGTTCACGGAAAACACCTGTTCCATTGGGATACCGTCCCGTGGAGGATATTTCATATTGGTTACCAAAATTGACCTGATCGATAACGGTCGAATCCGCATATCCTAACATCACCGTCTCCCCTGTTACTTCCAACCTGAAGTTGGCATGATCCTCACCTTGACCCGGTTGACCATCGGCCCAGATGATCATGTATTCGGCGGGTTGCAAGATGCGCGATGGCAACGCCCATTTGGTTGGATCCGCTGCATCATCGCTGAGGTACAGCCCTGCTGTGGAACGTGGATCCATGCTCCGGTTGTACAGTTCTATCCAATCATCTGGATCTCCATTCTCGTCAACTACCGTCCCGCTGTTAAGTGCCATGAACTCATTGATCACCAGATCACCAGGGTTCATTTGTGTTTCAATCGTGTGGAATTCATATGCCGCTCGCACAGGTTCAAAAACACCAGCTGTTCCGTTCTCCGCATAGATGTAGTAGTGGATCACACTGGAACTTGCAGTGATCACTGCTCCGAAGACACCATCCCCGGCCGCACCATCGCTATTCAACCCATCATCCTTCAGTTCAACATGCTCGAATAGACCATTCGCTGATGTCTTGAACGCAAGAAAAGCACTGTCCGCCCCAACGATGGTCGCAGTAATAGCGACCTCCTCATCAACTGTGATCTCTATAGGAAAATGTGCAACATCGTTGACGATGGGTTGGTTCGTAAAACCCGGGTAATCGTACAGGTAGACCGTACGTTGATCTATCAGTTCAGCGATCCCCGGATAGTCGATCAGGTCAACGAAAGTCTCATCCAAATTATCAAGGAACGCTTGGTAGCTATAGAATTTATTGGTATCAGCCTGAACGTAAGGGGCAATTATGTCCCGCAGATCCTCAGCCCTGTTGTAATAACTGTGATCCGCGAAATTCTCATCCACGATCGTCCGCATGTGCGCCAGATACATTCGCTGGTAGGTCGGGTTCTCGAACAGATTCCGCATCAACGGCCTTAGTTGAACCGATACACTGTTCAGGTGTTCCAACGGGTCGATCGTGATGGCCTGTGCAATGCTGAAACCATTCCAATACGTTGAAGCATCGGTCAATCGAAAACTCGCAAACGACATGTTCATGTCCCAGAGTATCGGATTCCAACGCGCATTATCATCCATGTACATGTAATAGTTCTGCGCGTACCCAACATAACTGTCGAAATTGATCAATGCGTAGTTGAACGCATGCATCCAAAGTGTCCGATCCACGTTCAGGACCTCGTGAACATTCTCCGGATCATTATTCAAAACATCGATCAACGTGTACAACTCATCCCAACCTTCATCGGACTCCAATGAATAGAGGTCGAAATAATCGGCAATGTCCGTTCCCGGAGTATTGCTCAAGTTCGCATTTTCGCCATTGAGATCAACGGAAGCGGGATTCCCTTTCACGAACGGGTTGCCTCGGGAACCGAAATGAGTATCCACGAATTCCTTGCTCACATCCTCGATGTTCGTGTACAGGCCGACCAGGACATCATTCACGTATACGTTGGCATAATTGGCCTGCGATGCCGGCATGTATTGTCGAGCGATCTCATAGGAAAGTACTTCACGCAAGAAGGATGGATCCTGGATCACATTGCTCAGCTTCAGCTTTTCATAGCCTTGGTAGTTCTGGCCCGCGTGGACATGGTCCAATTTGATATTGAACGGATTCTTCTCACGGGAGGAACTGTACGAGCTGAAGCCTTTGTACCGCACGCCGACATCAGGTATCGAGGTTCCATCAATGATGAGATCACCCTGCAGTCGTTCATCACCGGCCAGGTAAAGTGTATCCAAGAGATCATTCCAGTTCGGCTCATCAAAGTATAATCTCACCTCTCGAACGGACCCAGGATCGTATAATCCTGCTTGTGCGTAAAGCCGCCCGTCTGGAATAGACGAAGTGAATAACGCCAATGCTATGGCAACGTAACGGATCACGTTAGTGCTGAACTAAGATGCGCTTCATGACCCGTTTGCCAGAAACCAATGTTACTTGCATGTAATAGATCCCTTCGGCTTGATCACTTAGATCAACTTGAAGTGTGTTGCGGACCGAACGGACCGAGCGACTTGTTCCATCCACGATCGTGATCAAAGTGACTTGGGAAGCGTCAATTCCACTCAGCACAAAAGCACCAGTTGATGGATTTGGATACGCCTCAATGGTCTCTGAGCTGATTTCAACCACATCCGTAGTAAGCGTACAGACATTCGCACCCAAAATAGCTATGATGCCAGGGTCAGCGCACAAATACCGGAAGCCTTTAGGCGGACTTGCATTGTATTGCCAAACGATGTTACCGATCTCGTCAACCTCGTACATGTACTCATCCGAAAGTGCGACGAAAATATTTCCGTTCGGCATTCGATCCGAAGCGCTTTGCCCAGCGGAGTTGGCAATACATACATGCCGCCAATCGTAAGTAATTGGACCAAAGGCGGTATTTGGTATGCGGTCATAGTTGTAACCGTTCAATGGAGGTTCTATTGCATCAATGACCGTATTCCCGGTTGGCCCGCCTACGTTGTTCACGAACTGTAAATACCCTGCATTTGGACGACCATCCTTGATCCACCTTACATCATGCACCGCTCCTGCAATGGTCTGTGTACCAGTTGTACCATAATTCGCTGGCTTACCCCAACGAAATAAAAAGTCACCACCCATTCCAGCATTTCCACCAGTATGGCCTGCTGCTTCAGCTGTAGTAGTGCTATGGTCAATAACAAAGATCTCGCTAGCAAAGCGCGAACTGAATGCGATCTGATCCAGCGCCTCATTGTAATCGATACCGTTCACGTGGAACCAATCACCAGCACCACCACCAGGACCGCCACCACCTTGAACAACTACATTAATGTTCATGCGTTCCGGATGCTCTGCGATCGTCATGTAGTTCGGTTTGCTTGCATCAACGTATTGGATGAAACGATCAAGCATGTTCCATTCCCACACCACTTCTCCACCACTTCCATTCTGCTGAACCTCTATGATCCGTGTTGGCCATTTCGCAGAGTTCCCAGTATAACCAAGCGCTTGTAGTTGTGCATTGGTCTGAACGAACCAAGCCGTGAGCAATACATTACCATTCGGCATTAAGCACATATCATGGTGTGTAACGTAATTCGAAGTGGAATAAACGAATTCCCAAACAAGCGCACCAGCTGGTGTGAACTCCTGGACCTTACCTCCCACTGCTGCACCGTTCAATTGGTTACCCGCGTTCACTGCTCCTCTAACCAAATTCCCGTTCGGCTTTATGGCCATTGCATAGTTCGCATTCGAAGGCAACGACCAACTATGTGCAATTGCACCGCTCGCATCGATCAAATAGGCCGTACTCGAGTTCTGGTTGTTATACAACGCATAGCCATCGAATTGGGCTTGGCCAGCAATAACTGAAAGTGCACCGAAGAAAAACAAAGAAGCTCGCGAGAGCATTGAGCGCTGGTCAGCGAAATTCGAGTAAGGTGTTCTCTTCATTTTCCATTAAGGGTTGTGGGGTGGTTCATTAATGTTCAGACTACGCTAACGTTCATTGGTTCAAAGGTGCAACTCAGATCCACTTGTGCTCGCACGGGTCGTCCGTGTAGCTCGTTATGAGATGTTGTTAACAGGATCCTTTGACGATCATAAGCTCGAATTTCCCTCATCGGGTCCGAAGTTCGTCATACCACGCTGCCCGATCGTTAAAGGTCGTAATGCTATCCACGAAATACATCTCCGTTTCGCCTTTGCGCTTACTTTCACTTGAAAAGAGATGTACCATCTCATTACAATTGCTATTCACACAGTCGCCCTTCAAAATTGGATCCATAACTGATCTTTCTGATCGCATTGATATGCATCATGCACGCAGAACGATTACAAATGAATGTATCGCATCTTTGATCTGAAGTCCTTCATGCAATAGATCAGAATGAACGCTAACGACCAAGAAGCTTTAGAGCCATTCAAGACCTTCATCCGCAATTCATCAGGGATCAGCGATGCAGAATTCGAAAGCATGGCGTACATGTTGCGCCCTGTACATTTCACGAAAGGTGAAGTGGTTCTTGAGATCGGTGCAGTATGCGCACATGCATTCCACGTAACCAGAGGGCTGTTACGAGTGGCTACGTTGGATAAGAACGGAGACGAACACATCGTTCAGTTCGCTCCGGAAGGATGGTTCGCGTCGGATCGGAGCAGCATGTATTTCCAGGAACCTTCTCACCTTCGGATCGATGCCATTGAAGAAACGGATGCCGTTATGGTCGGCCAGGATTTCTTCGATTCCGTTGCATCGATCAGTGATGTATTCCGAAAATTCAATACGACCTTGCTTCACAACCATATACGGCACATGCAGGATCGTATAGCTTTGCTTTTGGGAGCTAGAGCCGATGAGCGCTATCAGAAATTCATCAGTTTGTACCCGGATCTGCTATTACGTGTTCCGCAATGGATGATCGCAAGCTACTTGGGCATAACGCCCGAGTCACTTAGCCGTGTGCGCCGTGATCTAGCTGAACGCAATTTCAACACACATTGAATTTCTTACCATAGGTCAATGCACGTGGCCTACCATGTGCCGGATCTTTGTGGTGTTCAAAATCTAAACTACAATGACCTACAGACCCATCGAACGCGTAATAGCACCCGGCCAACCTCATTTTGTTGGCGACGGATTCCGCGTACACAATTTCATTCCGCACGGTGCTTCAGTTTCCATGGAACGCATGAGCCCGTTCATTATGCTGGACTACAACTCGAAGTGGGACGTACCTGCTGCGAAGAGTCCTCGTGGCGTGGGTGTGCATCCGCATCGTGGTTTTGAGACCGTAACAATTGCCTACAAGGGAAAAGTTGCGCACCACGATAGCAGCGGCGGCGGAGGCGTGATAAGCGAAGGTGATGTGCAATGGATGACGGCAGCTTCCGGTGTGCTTCACAAGGAGTACCACGAAGCGGAATTCAGCAGAAACGGTGGTGTTTTCCAGATGGTACAGCTCTGGGTGAACTTACCCAAGAAGGACAAAATGTCCACACCGAAATACCAGGCGATCGCACATGCGAAAATGGCGCAATTCCCGCTACATAACGGCAACGGTACGATTGAAGTGATCGCAGGTAATTACAACAGTACGCAAGGACCAGCTACAACATTCACACCGGTCCACATGTACAATGCGCGCTTGAATAAAGGTGCTAGCGCGGAGTTTGAATTTCCCGCCAATTATAACACCTCGCTATTAGTGGTCGAAGGATCTGTTCGCGTTAATGGAACCGAACAAGTTCCCACTGATCATTTCGTTCTGCTTTCGAATGAACCAGGAACGATCACCATCGAAGCCATCGAACAAGCCATTGTTCTGGTGCTTAGCGGTGAGCCTATTCTTGAACCGATCGCTGCGCACGGGCCGTTCGTGATGAACACGCGCGAGGAGATCATGCAGGCCATGCACGATTTCAACCAGGGCAAGTTCGGGTATTTGGAGGATTGAACGCAACAATAGGTCGTGCTCCGATCGAGGTCGGTCCATCTTCCGGAATCGAGCATTCTTTGTGAGGATCATTATTCGAACACATTCAAAACCACTACGGCGAGACCCAAAAGTCTCGCCGTAGTGCTTCCTAAAAAGGATACTAATTTGCGCCTGGAACGCTAAGAGTCCCTACTATTTCACGACAATACGCTTCACCACGTTCAGCGAACCGTCTCCTACTTTCACCATGTAGACACCTGCGCTAACAAAGGACATGTCCAGCATTTTGGAGTACACACCATTATTGTTGTTCAGTGTGTAATAGGCCAACACAGTCCCCTTGGTATCGTAAATGGTAACGGGCAGCTTCTCGCTTGATGCCACTGTGTTGTATGTAAGCAGGAAGCGACCACCATCCATTT
>JAGNUG010000130.1 GCA_017987115.1 Flavobacteriales bacterium
GTCCAACGCGACTCTGTATTACTCAATGCTCTTGGCGCGATGCGACGCATGATCACCGCACTAACCACCATGGCCAACAGCAAGAAGAAAATGTGCGGCGTAAAGAATTCTGCCAGAAGGTCATAGAATCCATCCAGAAAACCAGCCGTTAGTTGATCGAATTTGGGGTTCCCGGCTTTGTAAAGTTGCAGGAACAACACCCCTATCAGAAGCGGGATCAAAGCCACTCTGAACCAGCTCCATTTACTCCCCTTGGCACTTTGCTCATCATTAAGACCATCCCACCCTTCCCATGCAGCTAGCGGTGCCATGACAAAACTTGTAATGCTTTGTGGCATCGCATAAAGCACACTACGCAATTGCGGTTCATGCGCAAAAGCTACCGCAACACTAAGTGTAAATATGCTAGCGACCAGTGCGATCGAACTATCATGAACATACACCATGACCGCCGAGATCAATGCACCGAACAACGCGAGCTTTGCTGGTATGGAAAGCCCTTTCCAGCCGTAGCGCGTCACCAGGAAAACAATGGACCAGAACGTGAAGAGCGTCACGTTGATCCCTGCTGAACGTTCCCAGAACAGTAATTCGAAAACAAATGTGGTAACGGCTACAGTTGCTATCGGCAACCAACGAGAATAAGTCGTTGGGAGTTCCATATTGAACAAGGGGTAAGAAGGTTGTGGCGCGGAATTCATGGGGTCAGGGTTTGGGGATCAAACGTTCGATGGCATCAATGTGATCACGGAACGCTTTAATTCCGCTGGGTGTTGCCATGTAGCTGGTATTTGGTCGTTTTCCAACGAAGCGCTTGCGCACTTGCACATATTTCAATTGTTCGAGCGCCGCGAGATGGCTAGCAAGATTGCCATCCGTAACACCCAGTAGTTCTTTCAGCATGGAATGATCAACCCACTGGTTGACCACCAGTACGGCCATGACCCCGAGCCGAACGCGACTTTCGAATGCTTTATTGAGTTGCTCGATCATTTGTTGATCGCATCCTTGCGCTCATAACGGAGATACATCAAACCGCCGTAAAAAATGTGTAGAACGCCAAAGCCCAATGCCCAGAACATCAGTCCGGCCTGTAGCCAGTACAATGCGATGATGCCCAATACCAATTCACTTATGCCAAGCCATTTCACCTCATCCAACGTGAACTTGCTCGCATTGAACAGTGCTAGTCCATAGAACACCAGCGTAGCAGGCGGTACCAATCCGGGCAATCCGTAATAGAACAGCGCCAAGCAGAACACCCCACCAGCAAAAAGCGGGATCATCATGTTCCACAACAAACGCTTCGCACTGGCATCCCACAGGTTCTGTCCTGTACGTTCAGCTCGCCTCCACGTGAACCAAGCCGCACCGGATAGCGCAATGACCAGGACCAATGCGGCATCAGTTATCAGCGTCAACAACAGGTCATTCAGCGCACCATAGGCGTTCCCAGGTTCGTAGGTAAGCACATCGCGCGAAGGACCCAACGCCTCAGCAATATGGTGTTGGGCCAACGCTGCACCGCCAAGTGCCACTACTCCGGCAATAACGCCACTGATCCCGCTAAGGCTGAGGAAACGGGTACTACGGTCCATTAACCCACGGATGTGGGCGAGGTCATTGAGTTGATCGTTCTTTTCCATTTACAAAGTACTTTGCGGTACAAAGTTAATGGAAGAACGTGGTTCGTTTGAGGTTAGTATGTAGGGGAAGATCTTTAGACCAAACGAACAGTGGACACCGTGGACATGTAGCCATGTCGGCTATCCTGTCCAACGTGTCCACCTGTTATTAAGACCAAACTCTCTTTTGAAACCCGGGTCAAATTCGCTTTGCGGTGCTCCCATACAAGGTCCGTATCGCGAGTAGCCAACCAACCTTAATGCACATGCCCTTCGCCCAGCAACATAAGCGCAGCAAGCCCCGCACCGATCAATACAGCAACAAAACGTGCACCGTTGAACCGATGCTCCGGAGCACTTTCAAAGATGATGGTGGTACTGATGTGCAACAACATACCAATTGCAAGTGCGAGCATATTGTCCAACGGTTGCATGCCCATTCCCTCCCCCACCAAATGACCTACGAGAATGCCCACTGGCGCGGCGATTGCGAAAATGACCAGGAGCAGCCAACCTTGTATTCCATTGGTTCCCGTACGTTGCAGGACGGTAGCGAGCGCAATGGCCATTGGCATCTTATGCAACAGAACACCGATCAAGAACGGCATATCGCTTGCCACATGCGCTTGTGCGAACGGCATTCCTTCAGCGAATGAATGAATGCATAGACTTAGCAAGGTGATCAACGGTAAAGCTTTTCCATGCGCACCATGAACGTGCATATGCCCATGCTCAATTCCATGGCTGAAGAACTCAAGTACCACTTGCAAGAGGAAACCTGCCAGCACCCATAAGCCAATTCCGGTCCCAACATGGTGATACAGCTCGGGCAACATGTGCAGGAATACGACACCCAGCAGGAAAGCTCCACTGAACGAAAGCAATAGGCGTAACCACTTGGGATCAGGTTTCAGCAAGCGCACCGTTCCTCCAGCGAGCAATGGCAACACAAAAAAGAGGATGCCTACTGTTACTATCATGCGTTCGGTTTATGGGTCCACAGAACGAAACGGCTGGACCTCTCTTTATCAAATGGCACTGAAACCGGTCCATCCGTGCGGTCATCGATGACCAGACCTGCTGCAACTGCCATTTCGCTAAGCTGTTCGGGCATCAAGGCTTGTACGCGCTCTTGGTAGTGATGAACCTGATCACCGTCCGTAACGGTTATCCTTTTCACTAGGATAGCCTCTTCGCGACCACGTTCTATTTTGAAATGAACCCCATCACGCACCACTTCTTCCATGGGAACAAGATCGCGCAACACGGCATGTGTATTCATGAAGTCCAATACAAATCGGCCGCCTGGTCTAAGCGCATGCATCACCCCTGCGAACACTTTGTGATCATCTTCCAACGAATCTGAATAACCTAGACTCGTGAACAGACAGTATGCGCCGTCAAAACGATCCGCAGCAAACGGGACACGCATGTCGTGTACGTGGAATTCAACATTGGGCGCGGCGATCCGAGCATCCGCGATACTTTGTTCGGATAGATCAATACCGATCACGTTCATGCCATGTTCCGCGAACCACAGGGCATGTCTTCCTCTGCCACAGGCCATATCCAACAGGTCGGAACCACCTTTCAACTTCCATTTCTCGAGGATCGAACTGGCCCATGGCTGCGCTTCGTCACTGTCGCGATGCCCATAGAGCAACGAATAGTAACGCGTACCGAACCATTGGGTGAACCAACTCATTGGCGTAGAACAAGGCGGCGAAAGTAAAGGATCCATACCGTTAACAAATACGTGCATAACTCCGCATCGCGTTCTTAAAAACCTCCTGCAATGCAGCTTTCTTTGCACGGTGGATGTACTGCAAGGTGCTACCAGCTGTAATAAATGCTCGACCAAATACAAGACCTGTACGATTCCTTGGAACGCCAGCGCGTAATGCTGACATTCAAAGGGAGTCTTACACCGGCGCTCATAACAGCGCTTCTAGGCATGATCGAGCAGAAAATGGATATCATTGAGCCTGATGCAAAGTCTCGCAAACGGGTATTCAACGTAGTGATGGAATGTCTCCAGAATTTATTTCATCACAATGCGAAATTATTAACGAACAATGGAGGAACGAACCATCTGAACGACCCACATGGCGTTGTAATGATCGCCCAATATGAAGAAGGATATTCCGTTGTCACGGGTAACTTCATTGCTGGTAAGGACGTGGAAAAAATGAAGCTCCATTTGGACAAGATCAATGGATTGGAGCGTGATGGGCTCCGTGAATTCTACAAGGAAACACTATCCAACGGCAAGTTCAGCGCCCAAGGTGGTGGAGGATTGGGAATGATCGATATCGCCAGAAAGAGCGGAGGCAAGCTCGAATATGGTTTCGTGCCATACGACGAACACAACTCGTTCTTCAGCCTTAACGTTAATGTGATCAAATAGACCAATTACTGATGGAATCGTTGAAATTAGAAGGCTCACCAAAGACACCTCATGTGAATTTCGATCCAGAGAGTGGTCTCATGGAATTGAAGGGACGCTCAATACCAGAGAATTCCATTGAGTTCTACAAACCATTGATCGACTGGATCGACCAATATGGTCGGTCGCCGAAGGCCAAGTCCACCCTACATATGCAACTGGAATATTTCAACACCAGTTCTTCCAAGTCCATTCTGGATGTATTCAAGAAATTGGAGGCGATCCGTGCTTCTGGGAACGAAGTGGTCATTCTGTGGCATTACGAAGCGGATGATGAGGACATGCACGAAGCCGGTGAGGACTACGCCGGTATCATCAACGTGCCGTTCAAAATGATCCTGATCGAGGAAGTCGACGGTCAGTGAGAGCGTTTGTTCGGGATCAAATGCATCAGTTTGGGGAAGATCTCGAATTTCAGTGCGATCGCCAGTAGCAAGGACATTAGCCAAAGCACGAACGTGTTGGCCCATAACGTTGGCACCCGCATTCCGAATACGTATTTCGCGGGTGCATAGAACTGAGCGCCGAACAAACCAGCTTTGACCGGCTCCAAATAGACGGGGTCGTTCTTTTGAACCAGTTCGCCTTTGTAGGGTACGATCACGTTCACATCGTTCTTGTTGGTGACGATATCGGTAAGGCTTTCGTTCCTATAAGTATCCAAAAGCTCGAAATACGCCCTGCGCCCTTCTGGCGTTCCGGTCATCTCCGCTATCCGTTCTTCTTTCAATGCTTCTGCGGTCTTATAGGTCCATCGATAATGATCCGTAAGCACGTTCAAACTTTCATCGACCTTGTCCAACGCACCTTGTGTTACCTGTTCCGGAACCAACTTGTGCAGTTCAGGAACGGAGAATCCTTTTAGTCGTTCAGTCTCCTTGGTCAGTTCACCACGCAAGAGGTCGAGTTCGTACGCCATATCCAAATTCTCCATGTGCCCATCCAGTCCACGCCGCACGTTGCCAACGGAATTCTGCAATTCCCGCACCCACAGATCCTTTTTCCAGTTCGCGGTCTTCATGCGCTGGTCCAACGCGTAGAAGTTCCGTTCGTATTCATTATCCATGAACTGCGTAACCGCAAGCCCTTCGTATGCCCAGCGCGATGCCATCACATTACCGATGAACGGCACACTATTCTGCGAGGCGAACCATGGATGTAGCTTATCGAACTTAACGATGATGCCACTGAACAGAAGCTGTGGAATGATCAGTACCGGGATCATGATGTAGATCACCTTGGCACTGTTGAAGCTAGCGCTGACATTCAATCCTAGCACGTTCGCGAAACATGAAATACTGAATAGCAGAAGCCAATGTGCGAATGTGAGTCCATTGATCCCTAGAACGGCATTGCCTACGAGCACGAAGAAGATCATTTGCAGGGCAGAGATCATGAAGAGAATACTGATCTTGCTTACGAGGTAACTGGTATAGCTCAGGTCCAGGAATTTCTCACGTTGACGGATCCTGCGGTCCCGAATGATCTCTTCGGCGCTTACCGTCAATCCTAAGAAAAGCGCAACAATAACGGCAATGAACAAGTATTGCGGAAGATTCTCGTTCTCTCTGAAAATGTACTCACCGCTGGTCCCTGGTCCGGTGCGATAGAATTTCAGGAAGAAGGCCATTACAAAAGCAAGGATCGGCGCCTCCAACAAGTTGATCAGAACGTACTGGCGATTGGCCAATTTGCTGAGCAGATCCCGTTTGAAGTAAACCTGGAGCTGTCTTATCTTCCGTGGGATAGCAAATGTGCTTTTAGGAATACTTCGTTCATCAGCGACCTGAGCAATACGGGCTGGTGCTTGTGCACGGAACACTTCGTTCCACGCTTCCGGGCTTATGCGCCGCTGATCGGTCTCATTCCCGTATTCATCGACCAGCTTTGCTTCGAGGATATTGAAGATCTGTTCCGGGTTCACATTGCCACATGCTGCACATTGTCCTACTTCACTGTTCACTTGCCCGGTAACGCGCTTGAAATAGACCACTGCATCCACTGGATCACCGTGATAGACAGGATGACCTTCCTGGTCCATGAGCAGCAAGCGATCGAACAATTTAAAGATCTCTGACGAAGGTTGATGGATCACAACGAACACCAAACGGCCTCTAAGCGCGAGTTCCTTCAGCAGGTCCATGATGTTCTCACTATCCCGAGAACTCAGTCCGCTGGTAGGTTCATCAACGAACAACACACTTGGTTCACGGATCAGCTCCAATGCGATGTTCACCCGCTTGCGTTGACCTCCACTGATGGTCTTCTCCAATGGACTGCCCACTTTGAGATCCTTGGTATCGTAAAGGCCAAGCGTTTGAAGCATGCGCATAACACGCTCACTCACTTGCTCGTCATTCAGGTCACCGAAGCTGAGTTTTGCGTTGTAGAAGAGATTCTGGAAAACGGTGAGTTCCTCGATCAAAAGGTCGTCCTGGCTCACGTGGCCAATTACGCCCCGTATACGATCACGTTCAGTATGAACATCTATGCCATTGATCGTAACATGTCCGCGACTCGGCGCGAGATTCCCGTTCAAGACATTCAGTAATGTGCTCTTACCACTACCACTGCCACCCATGATGCCAATGAGTTTGCCACCAGGCTCAACCATATGCAGTTCATGCAGGCCCATACGCCCGTTCGGGAACTTGTATTCGATCCCATCCGCTTTGAACACCAACCGCGCACGACCTTTCTTGGCCATGAACGCACTTAGAATATCACTATAGTAGATCGGCACACCGTTCGGCGGACGTACGCTGGTGCCATTGCTCAACACATAATGACTGTCCTGAGCCATACGTTGGCCGTTAAGCATGACTTCATCCTGACCGGTATAGCGCATAACGTACAGGTTCACGCTGGGCAGGTGGAGAACACGTAATTCTCCTTCCAGACCATGTGCATGCAGATGCTTTGCAGAGTCGAACGTATTCTCAACTGCCGCATTGATATAGAGGAGGTGCGTTGCGTCCTGACGTTCCTTGGTGTTCTGCTCCACAAAGACCTTACATCGGTTGAAATCCTGTTGACCAATATTGAACGTTTCGGCCACAGTGGCTACAAAATCATTCTCCTGAGCGCTTACCTCACCATTGGCGATGATGAACTCCAACAAATGAACGAGCACCACGAATTTTTGACGTTGGTTAAGTTCTTCGTTTACCTGCGTACAGATCTTGAGCACTTTGACCGAATTCAATGAAGTACGCTTTCGACCCGACCGACTTTCGCCACCGCTTGCATGGAAGGCCTGCACGAATGCGTGGTATCTGGCCATGTGAGCCAGTGCAATTTCCGGACTGAATTGTTTTCGTAGGAAACGTTCCAATGGAAGCGAGTTCTCCGGACGGTCACCGTTGCCAACGGAATCACCTTTCGCAATAATGGCGAATAACTGCAATAAAGCCTTAAGTATCTTCTCGCTCATGCATCACTTCCCCTTCGCATTACAGCAAAGAAGAACGCCCCTCTTTACGGGAGGAGCGTTCGAAATGTTGCGGTATGTAACGAAGAACTTTCTACTTCTTGAAGCCCATCAACAGAACGGCACATCCGCTACCTGCCTTTGATGCATCAAGATGAGCTTCCACCGTAACATCGATGGTGTTGGCTATGGAAAGGTCCCAAAAAGGAGCATTGAAATGCTCTTTATTGGTGTAAAGGATATTATGGTCCCTATCAAAAACGGTAAAAAGCAGGATCCCATCGGTTTCACCGCTGCAAGCGGCTAACCGGTATGTTGTTCCACCGAACAAGGTCATGCTGAACTCAGCTATCTCGTCACCTTGCAACAAGGCTCTGTAGAATTGACCATCGGAGATGTAGTTATCGGTAATGTGTTGCTCACATCGGGTTGCGATGGACTCACACATGTTCTGCGCTGATGCCGACAAAGTTGTGGCGATCACGGTTGAAAGAAGTAATTTCCTGTACATGTTCAGGCGATGATCATAGAACGAATGGAAGTAACCGACTTGACGATCTCCTGAAGCGTATTCTCAGGAATGGTCACCGAAGTCTTGCTTTTGATATAAGTCGTTTTGCTCGCAGTTTCAGTAACTGGCTGCTCGAAAGTATAGGTGCTGGTGACCCCGGCGAAGTGGCCTTGCAGTGCTTTAAGTTGCTTCACAAGTTCCTCTGCACTATTGTCCGTATCCGCAGCAACAAGGATCTCGATCAGGCCAGTGAGAACATTCTTCTGCTCACCGATGCGGTTCATCAATGCTTCACTTTTCACAGCAGCAGGGTCGGATACGGTCAAGTACAATGATTCAACCCATCCACCTGCAAGAACCAGTGAACTCACATCATCACGCTTATTGTTCTTCAAGTACCTATCAGCAGCTCGGAATGCGATCCCACTGAAGCGCATCAAGCTATCCTCGCTACCCAAGTTGGACTTGAAACGATCCATAAGTGCTTTATCGAAAGCATTCGAGACTTCCAACCTATTACCTAGCTTCTCGATCGCTTGCATGGTGGCCAATGCACGTTGACCATCCTTATGCACTGTTGAATAGGACAGGTCCGCACCGAATACGCCGAGCAATAAGCTCTGGCTCGTTTTACTCGTTGCTGTCCCACCTTTCTCCAGAGGCGCAGTACTTTCTTTATGGTATTCAAGACCAGCACTTCGCATTGCCATTGCCGTTTGCGTAGGTGAAGGAATGCTGAACAGCTTACCACCGACGTTAAGTACTTCGGTTTCTTTTGGTGTGGTATTGGTCAACGTGTCTACTGCTGTGGTAGTGTCCGTTTCTTGAGCGGGATCACCACAGGAAAATAAGAACAGACAAAGTCCCGCGCCGACCGCGGACTTTATTGAGTATGGCAAAACCATGCGAATACGGTGTTTCATATGTTGGGAAGCGAAGGTAACATTGCGTTATACGGACAGATCCCCAAAAGGCTTCAGTTTTCAACACTTATTGTCTAACGAAGAAACCATTACGCCTCATTCGATACGGAGCCCTCGTCATACGGTGATCCGAACCTTGATGAAATTATACCCGAAATACGTAGATCACCACTTCAAAATGCGCGAACCTTTGACCCCATACCACAGAATGAAAACATAGCATGGAACCAACAACCAATATGCCTGCTGCACACCTACGGTCGGTAACGCGCTGAACCAGCCATAGATCAATGGAAGAATAGCTCCACCTGCAATAGCCATGATCAGCATTGCACTACCCACGTTGATCGCACGTCCAAGCCCATTTATTGCCAACGGCCAGATCGCTGGCCACATCAAACCGTTCGCCAAACCAAGCAATGCTAGGAACAACACACTGATCGGAACTTCCATCCTTGTAGCGCTGAAGGTGACTAGATCGAATCCAGGTAACGCAATGACAGAACTGATCGGAACGAAGATCACACCAAGCGCGAACGCAATTCCCAATAA
>JAGNUG010000202.1 GCA_017987115.1 Flavobacteriales bacterium
ATCATTTTGCGGCACGCATCATACGGGCAAATGGGACTTGGGGCGAGATCGGCGTATTCTCCGCGGTCCATCGCGAAGAAGTCCGCACTCCGCGAAGTATGGAGACAGCGTGGAGCTATACGTTGGACCTCCAGGCCATTTCACCCGGCGATGTGGTAGAAGTCCGCTGGAAATACATGGTGCCTTACAACAACTACTGGGAAGGGTCAAGTGGTTGGCGTGGTTTCCAGTGGATGGATAACTGGGCGAGACTAACAAGCTGGCGCATCTTTTTCCATGGTGACCTGCCGATCCGCGAGCAGACCTTTTCAGTTGCATATCACCTGAAACATGGACTGGTATTGGGCGGCACACCACCGAACAACAAGAAGGAGGACGGTGACAATGTCGTGGTCACCTGGAGCAACAAGTCATTGCCGGCATGTACGAATGAGGTGAATGCCCGCCTCGCTGCGGATCTTCCATTTGTAACGGTTCGGTTGGCCCCGGAAGACACGCGCTATTTTACACGCGACCGGTATTCGGGAATCGCACACCAGCAGCCCTATTGGATGTATGTGCTCCGGATGCGCGAAGCGAAGGCGTTCTTCTGGAAACAAGTCGCCCATAAGCGCGTGCCCGATCACCAGAACAAGTTGTTCAATGATTTTGTGAGTGGTTTTACAGGGAGGGGTCCGAACTTGGATAAGGCCCGACTGATGGAGCGAATGCACGAAGAGATCGCCACCAACTTCACGTATGATGATGATCAGGATTGGTTCAACGATATCGATCACGGTTTGCCACGGATGGGAGATCAGGTCCACGAAAAGCGGTTGCGCAATATCAGTAGGTATGATATCTACGCCAAGTTGGCCAACGCGATCGATGCCCCATACTCCACAGCCTATCTTTTGGACAAGCGCGTTGGAACCATGAACGATCATTGGCTCACACCGCTTTGGGCGAATGAATTCCTCGTTGGTGTGCGCGATGAGAATGATGTGTTGTGGATGCATCCCAAATGCAGCCCTTCCGGCACCTTGGCGAATGAACTCCCTTTCTATTGGCAAGGTGCCCCGGCGCTGTTAATGGACCTGGAACAGTTGGCCATGGACTATCCTGATCCACCTTTGTTCGTTGACCTTCCGGTGAGCGATGTCAATGGGAATGTTCGAGGGATAGAGTATGCAGTGGAAGTGGATGGTGCACAGTCCACAGGAAGTGTTCGTGTTTTCCTGAGCGGCCAATTCAGTACGCTTGGACGTGGGTCTTATGCGGAGTTGCCTATGGATGGTTCCGTTAACCCGCTCTACGGAAGTGTGGCCTATGATCGAGCAGGAATTGTACCTGGGGTAAAGATTCCATCCCATTTGGATACGGACCCGCCGTTCCGTTTCAGGACCGGCGCAGATGTGGATCTGCCGGCGCTTGTTACAACTGGGAATGACGACCTGTTCTCTGTGGATCTATCCCGCTTCTTTGCACATGTGGTGCCGAAGGACTTCTATGCTGCTGAAAGGGACTTGCCTTTCTACTGGGATTTTCCGCAGGATGATCGCCTCATCATTGAACTGCATTTCCAAGGTCCGGTCAACGTATTGAATGCTGAAGAACTCGAACGAAGTGCTTCAACCCCCAATGCATCGATCGAACGGACAGTGACACAGTTGTCCCCGCACAGCATCCGTGTTGAAAGCCGACTGCTCGTTATTGCAGAGCGCGAAGAAGTTAGTGATGCAGTCCAGCTCGAAGAGCTGCTCAGCGTAGCAATTGCTGAAGACTTGCACTTGGAGCTGCGGTCAGAAGATCCCCAGCCTTAGACGGGTCAACGCTTCAGAGCGCTTTCGTACATATTGACCCATGCATCCACGGTCATCTTTCCGGCGAGCTCTCCGATCAACTCGAATGGGATCTGCTCCGGTTTCTTGAAGCGGATACAACTCTTGCCCATGTCCAATTTCGTTGATACGCGCTCTGAATAAGCCTTCGTGAACCAAGCGAGCAACTTCGGATCGGCATAAATGCCCATGTGGTAAACGGCGATGAAGTTCTTTTGCGAAGCGATGCTCATGAACGGCAACGGTATTTTTGGATCGCAGTGGTAACCGTTCGGGTAGAGCTTATGCGGTACCACGTACCCGACCATGCCGTAGCTCATCGTTTCCTCAAAGCCTTTTGGCAGGTGCTTCTTGATGGTGGCACGTAGCTTCTTCATGCTCTCCCGGCGGTCTTCGGGGATCATTGCTATATATGCACTCGGTGAATCCGCTTTGTATTGCATCGTGATGAAAATGGTTTGGTCCTTCAATGTCGTAGGTCCCTCCTATATCCGCGCCAAAGCTTGTTCCAGATCCGCGATCAACAAGTCTGCGTCTTCCAGCCCAACGTATAAGCGGATCATCGTGAAAGGAAGGTCGGTGTAATAACCGCTAGGTCCTTTCAATGCACACACCGGCCATTGCAGACTTTCATAGCCACCCCAGCTCACCGCGATCAAGAAGGTTTTCAGGTTGTCGCAGAAGCGTTCCACAGCAGCCTCGTCAACCGCATCCAGTTCAATGCTCATCAATCCACCGCATCGTTTCATTTGGCGTTTGGCCA
>JAGNUG010000131.1 GCA_017987115.1 Flavobacteriales bacterium
CTTCCGGAAGATGAAGCCAAAAGCCTCGATGGTGAGGTTGAAAAACTGACCGGGATCTACAACAAGAAAGTTGATGCGCTGATCGAGGCGAAGGAGAAGGATATCATGAAGGTGTGAGCTGAGGTTTGCGACGATCATATTGGGCCGGGAAATGCCCCTAGCCTTTTCGTTAAACTCAGAACCGGACCACAAGGAACCCTTTCACGAATAGTGGTGTGCCTGGCGTGTAATGCAATTCGCTGATTGCTTCGTTCTCTCCAGGTAGCCTGCTCTGTGTATCGAATTGTGCTTGGTTCCATTCCGCATTGAGCAGGTTCTCAACGCTCGCTCCGATCTCCCACTTACGGAATTTGTAGCTCGTTACAGCATCGATCAGGAAATACCCTTGAGCAACTACGCTGTTGTCCTCATTCGCAGGACGATCGGCAATGTGGCGGTAACGCAAACTGCAATTGATCCCGAGATCCTGCTTATAGGCCAGTCCACCGATCGTGGTGAATGAAGGTGCCAAAGGGATCGCATTTTCACCTTCCGGAATACCGACAAGACGGCCATGCGTATAGTTCACGTCGATATCCGCGAATAATTTGTTCGTTAGTTGGTAACGCACACTTAGCTCGGCTCCCATACGCTGCGTTGGATCACTTGTCTCCACCACGCCCGCATCGCCAACATAGACCAGTTCGCTTTCCATGTACAAGGTCCACAGTGCAGCGTTCACCAATATTCGGGGAGCAGGTTTGAAGGTGCTACCAAGGTCCGCACCATATGCTTTAGGTAACGTACGACTTGCATTTCCTACAACCACGGCGCGTGCATCATTGCTGTGGAACCCCATCCCAGTGCGTAAGTAGAGTTGCACCGCGTCATTCACTTCGTAATTGAAATTCAACTTCGGACTAACACGCTGTTGCATGGCCATGCCGGTTCTTCCGTTCGGTTCTTTGGTATCGGAATAGTCGAAATTGAATACATCCAACCGGGCTGCAATGTTCACATTGAACCTATCTGTTATGGCCAATGTCGCATCCAAATAAGCACTGCTATTGAGTTGCGCAACCGAGCCAGCAACAATGGTGTCATATACTACGCGCTGAACAGCGTTCTTGAGTGCGATGTTCGCTCGGTCATAACGAAGACCGATCCCTGCATTGAAGGTCAGCGCGCGATCAAAAAGACGCAGGTCCTGATGATAGGTTGCCGAATAACCGAGGATGGATCGGTCATCCGTTTGTGCGATCATGTCACCTCGTACGGAGTCTTCAGCAAAGAAGGTGAAGTTGCTGAACAGTTGAAAGTCGTACTTGACATAGTAAAGTTGGTTCTTGATCGATGCTGAATTGCTTACTGAATTATGGAGGATCAAGTTCACATTGGTCCGTGAGGTGTTTCCACCCTCGGTAGCATCAATAGCACCGTAACGATCGATGAGTCCACTTTGCACTGCACGGTCGGGAACTTGACCGCTTGCATTCCAGGCCGCACCGAACGTACTGGCAGAAACCGTTAAGTGTGAACGTTCACTCAATTGCCCGGTGTATTTGCCGAATATGTTGACCCTTCCGAAATCCTGCTTCTGTTGGAAATAGGCATCCGTGGAAGCATACTCCGCAGCGATGTAGGCACTCTCCGCCCGTTTGCTCAACAAGTGCTTCTGCCCCAATAGGTCGAACATGCCTACGACACGCTTGGTGTTGAACATGCCGTATTCAACCTTTAACATGTTCTTATCCACGAAATTCTTTGTGCGGAAGAGAACCGTTCCGCTCGTAGCAAAATCACCGAAACGCGCATCATATGGACCTTTATGCAGTTCCAACTCGTCCATCGTCTCAGGGATCGTGAAATGAAGGTCGGCATATCCTTGACCATGAGCATGGCTGACCATGTTCACGGGCATGCCGTCCACGCTGATCTGTAGATCCGTGCCATGATCGATGTCGAATCCGCGAAAGAAGATCTGTTCGGCCTTTCCACCGCCGGCATGTTGCGCAATGAATAGTCCCGGAACCAATTGTAACAGATCCTGTGAGTTGTTCACCGGACGCAAGTTCATGTCCAATGCGTTGATGTGTTCGGTCCCGGAACCACCTGTTCGTGGTGTTACGTTCACCTCGCGAAGGTCAATGGCCTTGCGTGGCATGAGCAGGTCAAGTTCCAGATCGGCTTCAACTACCACAACGGTATCCACGATGCCATGACCCATGTATGAAGCGCGTATCCGGGATCTTCCGGGAGCTACGCGCTTTAACGTGAATGAACCGTTGGTGGCGGTTGAGGTCGAATTGCCAGTACCGACCAACATGACTTCCACCCCGCTTAGTGGTTTGGTGTTGGCCGGATCCGTGATCACGCCACGAATACTGTATTCCTGTGCCGAAGAGTTGGCAAGAATGATGAATAACAAGCCTGTTAGCAGTGTGCGTAATGATCGTTCCATGGTAGATGGGTTTGCTCGGTCCGTTCGTTGTTCTTACTTCGCAGCAATGGCATTCTCTTTTATCAGGAATGCATTCGATGGATCGTGCTTCAATGCTGCATTGATCAATTTTTCACCTTCAGCTGTGTTGCCATTTTTCGTTTGCAGTAACCCTTCCAAAAGGATCAGATCTGCGCTTTTGGAACCGGTCGCTTTCGCCATATCCAAATGCGCACGGGCACCACCAAATTCACCTTTTTCCATGAGGATCGCAACCATTACCGCGTTCACATCGATGTTCTTTTCGCGGTGCTCGAATTCGTGTTCCGCATTCTTTAGTGCAGCAGGAAGGTCATGGTGGAATTCCAATTCGAACCGCGCCATTTCCAATCCAACTTCATGGCTGTGCCCATGCGCAGCATGCACGTGTTCCTTGTTATCAGCATGATCATGGTCCTCACCCGAAAGACCGATCAGTGTTTCCTCTGCCTTGCGAACGGCTTCATCATATTCCACGTTCTTTCCTTGTGCCTTGTAAATTCGCGCAAGGTCCATGTAGAAATGTGCATCGGGCATCGTAGCAATTGCTTGCTTTAGATCAGCTTCCGCCTGAGCAAAATTCTTTTGTTTGCCTGCTACGCGACCTGCAGCAGCGAGTGCAAATGGATATCCAGGACGCTCAGTTATGGCATCGGCATAGTGAATGGCGGCGGTAGCTAGATCGCCGCTGCGCTCATGCAAGCCACCCAGTTGTACATGGCACCAGCTTGTTTCATCGCTGCCGGGGTATCCTGCCTTAACGGCCATTTCCATTGCGGTGATCGCACCGGTCATGTCACCATGGATCTCACGCAAGTAACTCACCCGACCGTAACTCTGCAGATCCGGACGTGTGGCAACCATTTTATCGGACATCACCACGGCTTTCTCGTAGTTGCCCAATTCCACGTTCGCATCCACGAGCACGCCATAATTGAAGGCTTTGTTCGGATCCAGCTTCACGGCTTCTTCGCCGAGAGTTAGCGCTTCAGCAAATTGGTGTTGGCTCAATTTGATCAATGCTTTCAATGTCAATGCCTGGCCATGTATGTCTTTTACACCTTGGCTTTTGCTTGCGGTCTTGCTCAATACGTGGTCCAGCAACGAAAGTGCAGCTGCCTGGTTTGGTCCGTAATTCCCGGTAATGCGTGCCTCTGTAATGAAGATCTCGCTTAGACGGATAATGTTCTTAAGATCTTCTGGATGTTTCTTGTATGCATTCTTGAATTGGTCATATTGCATTTTTGTCTTTTCGTATTCGCCCGGCAGTCCAACTTGCGCCGTGCGTTGCACTAACTCAGGTATGACGATCTGCGAAGGTGGTGCCGAGGCAGTGCTGGTGTTGCCGCTCAAGTCCGAACAAGCTGTGATCAATGCGCATGCGCTAACGATCAACAGGGTATATAGGATATGTTTTTTCATGGTGGTAGGTGTTGCTTCGTTCGTCCCCGCATGCACCTCATTGGTGCATGCGGAGGAACGGTTAGTTATTACTTCGTTAGTTCTTGGTCAATTTCAAAGCTCCTATCAATTGGCCTTCGGAGTCCAGCACTTTGGCTAGGTAGGTGCCAGTTGCAAGTGCGCCCGAGTTCCAGTTAACAATGCTTTCACCGCGATCCAAACTTCCGTTGAATGGAGTGGCGATCAACTTGCCGGTAACAGAATAGATCTCTATGCGCACAACACCTGCCTTTTCAACATTGAATGTGAAGGTGGTGGTTGCCGCGATCGGATTCGGATAGGCTGTTAAACGTAGACCGTCATTGCCGATCTCATTTACACCTACGTTCAGATCACTCGGTGGAAGTACCTCCGGTTGTGTATAGGCGATCTCCAGACCACTACAAGCACCCGTACCGCTGCGTGGTGCAGCGAGATAGGGGAAGGAGGTCTGGAAAGGAACATCATTCGATTCGACGCCTGTGGTATAGCTCAATACACCAACGAGGCTTGCTGTAACGGGGTTCGGATCTCCTGCTGTGTAATCGTCGTACCAAAGTCCGATCGCTGCAAGAGCAACTCCAGCAACCGCTTGTAGTTCAATGCGCGTTACATCATCTTCCAACCGACGACCGTTCGGGAAACCATCCATGTTCGGGATGAATTCTAGATCGGTAGTTGTGTTGTAGACCGGGTCCGTTAATCCGGAGACGGCGGCGGAGATGATCCCCAATGAACTGAACGCAGGATCATCACGCTGTGTAACCGGTACGGCCATGTTCAAGCGCAACATATCACCACCGTTCGGTAGGAAGTTGTTGATGAACGGTTTGCCATTGGCCAGTGGATTTCCCATTTTCCCTGTAGCCAATTGATACGGTGCCAAGTTAGGCACTCCGGTGTGGAATATCGGCCATAGGTCAACGCTACGTGGACTGTTGTCCGCAGGCAATAGAAGCGTTCCGAAGATCGCATCGTCCAACGCTGTACCAGCTACCGCAGGTGTTCCCTTCAGTGCATATAAACCGCTTTGGCCGTTACCGAAATCGAATCCTTGTAGACTGTTGCGTTGGATACGTAGAGGAGTGAATGCAGGTACAGCACCCCCGAACAGATCATCATCCATGTACAACGCCAATTCCGGATTGTAGAAGTAGTTACCGAAGGTTGCAATGTTCGCAAGGTCCTCATAGGGTGTAATTGAATTCCAGAGGTCTTTGCTACCGATCGGGATCACTGCTTCATTCGTCAACGGCATGCCCAAACGCGATACTTGAACCCAAGCCCCTGTGTAGTCCTGTGTACCGTCGGTATTCAACGTTCGCATGGTCTGGCGACTTGCACTTGCCCAAACACCGATCACGAAATCAGGATCAAGGATGCTGGTTGCCGCACTTACCATCAAACCGTCTTTTTGCAAGTTGCTGATCGGTATTTTCAACACGATGGAACTTACGTTCAAACAAGCAAGACCATCTTTTGGTGTGCCATTCTGCCGAGGTGCATCACCAAGGTCGAAGATACCCGCAAGGTCAACAAAGAACGGATCGTCCGTAGGACCTGCGAAGACGGTTTCACCGGTCGAGGTACTGTGGAACGCATTCGCCATCAATGTTGCATAATCACTGTTGAGACCTGCACCACCTTCGATGCTGCGCTGTCCGATATTGTACGGTGGTACGATACCGTTCATCTTGATCGCAGTGAAGGTGGTTCCACCATCGGTACTGCGCTCCAACATGTATGTGGTCTTCAAGTTCTCCAGACCCAAACGCACATTGAAGAACGTGCTCGGATCCTGGTTCTCCTTGGTAAAGGTGAAGCGATAAATGATGTCATCACCTGTGGTGCTCACATCGTTATCGATGTGGATCTCATAACGGATGTTCTCACCGAACGAATAATAGTTCGGTCCACCATGTGGGAGTTGCATAGGAACATAGTTCGCTATGATGATGATCGAATTCGGATCATCCGGGCAGCGGAACGCATACACGTCCGTATTGTCTGCCAGCGGATCATTGCTGATCAGCGGGGCTTCGCGGTGGCTGCTGGCCAGTGCCGTGTTCAGGCAGAACAATGCACCAGTGCCTAGAAGCGCGAGTGTTTTTAAGTTTTTCATGTTCGTTAGGACCGAGTATCCGATCCCTTGATTTTAAGATTTAGATATCAGTGCCTCTCCAAGGTGCGGCCACATAAGGGAATTGCGTTCGGAAAGAAGCGTCATTACTTTCTACTCCTGTGCTGTATTGCAAGGTGTTCACGAGTAGGTTGGAAACAGGACTGCTGCTCGGGTTCGTTGGGTTGTAATCGTCCATCCATAGTCCGATGGCAGCCAATGCAACGCCTCCAACAGCTTGCAGCTCAATGCGTGTTACATCATCTTCCAAGCGACGTCCGTTCGGGAATCCATCCATGTTCGGAATGAACTGTAACGAGGCATCCGCATTGTAGGCAGGATCCGTGAGGCCGAGTACAGCTGCTTGAACAATGCCCAAGGTGCTGAAAGCAGGATCATCACGTTGTGTAACCGGTACGGCCATGTTCAAGCGCAACATATCACCACCGTTGGGTAGGAAATTGTTGATGAACGGTTTGCCATTGGCCAGTGGATTTCCCATTTTGCCCGTAGCCAATTGATACGGTGCCAGGTTAGGTACTCCGGTGTGGAATATCGGCCATAGGTCAACGCTACGTGGACTGTTGTCCGCAGGAAGTAAAAGCGTTCCGAAGATCGCATCGTCCAACGCTGTGCCAGCGACTGCAGGTGTTCCTTTCAATCCGTAAAGACCACTTTGGCCGTTGCCGAAATCAAATGCTTGTAGACTGTTCCGTTGGATGCGCAGTCCAGCAAATGCAGGCACTGCTCCGCCGAACAGGTCATCATCCATGTACAACGCCAATTCCGGATTGTAGAAATAATTACCGAAGGTTGCAATGTTCGCCAGATCCTCATACGGTGTAAGCGCATTCCAAAGATCTTTGCTGCCAATAGGCACTACGGCTTCATTGGTCAGCGGCATGCCCAAGCGTGATACTTGCACCCAAGCACCACTTTCGGAGTAACCCGATCCTGACAATGTGCGCATTGCAGGGCGGCTTGCACTGGCCCAAACACCGATCACGAAATCAGGGTCCAGAATGCTGGTCGCCATATCCACGCTCAACCCATCTTTCTGTAACATGTTGATCGGGATCTTGATACAGATGGTATGCACATTGGTACGTGCAATACCGTCGCGTACCATGCCGCCATTGTTCTGCCGCGGTGAATCACCAAGATCGAATATGCCACCGAGGTCAACGAAGAATGGATCGTCCGCTGGACCACAATAAACGGTTTCGCCGCCGGATGCCTGCATGATGGCGCCTTGTATAAGTTCCTCATAGGATCCTGCACCTAAGCCAGCACCACCTTCAATACTTCGTGCACCGATGTTCGGTGGTGGCACGATGCCGTCGGTGATGACCGTGGTCCAGGTAGCACCACCGTTCACACTTTTTTCCATTACATAGCGTGTGAGCAGATTCTGCTGCCCTAAACGGATATTGAAGAATGTTGAAGGATCCTCATTCGTCTTTGTGAACGTAAAGCGGTAGGTGATATCGTCACCACTGGTTGCCGTACTGTTGTCCACATGGATCTCATAACGGATGCCTTCACCAAAACTGGAATAGTTCGGACCACCAAAAGCTAATTGTGCCGGAATGTAATTGGCGATAATGGTGATGAAGTTTGGATCATCCGGACTTCGGAAACAGTATAGATCGGTATTGTCCGCAAGCGGATCATTCGCGATCAGTGGAGCTTCTCGGTGGCTGCTTGCCCAGGTCTGCGGTGTAGCCGCAAGGCCTAATAACAGTGCCGCCGAAAGAGCTGCACGCGCGATCGGGTCTCGGTATTTCATGGTTCGTTGGAGTTTTTATCATGCCACGTTGGTGCGGCATGATATAACCTACGAGACCTTGGACCGATCGGATGGATCGATCGAAAATAAACCGTGAAAAAAAATTGGACGAACGGAAATGTTCCGGCTACGCAGCGATACGCTGTAGCATGATCTTGCACGGGATCGCGCTGGTGACCTTTACAGTATGCGGAGTATGCAACGGTATGCTCAATACGCTACCGGGTCTTAGTTCATGCACGTGATCATTGAAGATCACTTCACAAGATCCTTCCAATATCAGAAATTTCTCTATGCTGTCCGTATGTGTCTCTTCTGGAGAACCCTCCGTGAGCCACACGATCGCGCTTTGCCCATCTTCATTCTCCGCTATTGGAATGAAATAGATATCTCCGGCATCTGCTGGACGAACCATCTCCGGCTTATTCAGCCATGTCGCATAATCACTAGCAACTGATCCCATATGGATGATCGGTGGATCGTTCGACCGTTCTTTTCGTGAAATAGCATCGAGCAAAGTGCCCTTGATGTGCTCTGGAGGAGCAATGGCATGTGTGAACACCATATGTTCCATCGCGAGCTCCAGCTCGTTCAATGCTGCCTTTACCTTGCTATCGGATGCGGCAAGTGCTTCAACCTCCCTACGTTGCGCTGCAGATAGTTGACCCAGAACGTATAGTTCGATCATATCCATAGGTATGTTCTGCTGGTTTTCCATCGTTGGAATGCACGCCGTAGCACGGCAAAGTTAGGACAACGCCATGGTTTTTGGTGGTGAACGGTTCTACACCGACCCCCTACATACGCAGTGCCGATCGAATCGGATGAGTGAAGGGGAAATTCTTGGGCTTGAAAGATGACACTTCAATTACGATCAGAACAGTGCTACTGAGTGGCGAAGGTGTATACTTGCAGGCTTAGCGCATGGTTACCACGGAAAATGATCTACTCGTATTGGTGCAACAGCAAGACCCTGCTGCATTCTCTAAGCTGTACGATGATTATTCAGCGGCGATCTATGGGGTGGTACTTAAGGTATTACGTGGAAATGAAGAGGCCGCCCAAGAGGTGTTGCAAGATGCCTTCGTAAAGATCTGGTCGCGTGCAGCTAGTTATGATGTGGCCAAGGGAAGGCCGTTCACATGGATGGTGAACATCGCGCGGAATGCAGCAATTGATAAGTTGCGTTCCAAGGAAATGCGCGTCAGTGGAATGAACCGATCCATTGACGATCACGTATATCACCTTGCCGCAGAAAAGGGACCTGAGCAATTGGACAATAAGGATATCAGAAAGGTCGTGGATGGGCTGAAGCCGGAACATCAGCAGCTGATCGATATGGCCTATTACCAAGGGTTTTCCCAGCAGGAGATCGCTGAGCACATCGGAGTTCCATTAGGTACGGTAAAATCCAGGACCAGGGCTGCCCTCATTGAACTGCGTGGGCTTTTGAAGGAGCATCAATGAATGCCATCGAATTGATCAACTCAGGGATACTCGAAGCCTATGTGCTTGGTCAGGCATCTGATGAAGAAGTAGCGCTTGTCGAGCGCATGCGCATTACGGAAGGATCCGTGCGTGCGGAGCTCGAAGCATTGAACGTAGCCCTTGAAGATGTTGCATTGCGTGGT
>JAGNUG010000132.1 GCA_017987115.1 Flavobacteriales bacterium
ACAGACCTTATACGCTGAAGTGCCCGAAGGATAATCTCTATGGCATGCACCTCTATTCACGGTTGCCGCTCCATGATGCTGAGATCCGGTATTTGATCGAGGACGATGTGCCCTCTGTACGTGCAGTGGTGGAGTTACCATCCGGTGATCGTTTCACCTTTTATGGTCTGCACCCAAGGCCACCAGCGCCACAAGAGAATGAGACGTCCTTAGAACGGGATGCTGAACTTATAGTAGTCGCCAAAGAGGTGGAGCAACTGAACGGTGCAGTGATCGTTGCAGGGGATCTGAATGACGTGGCGTGGTCGCATACATCGCGGTTATTCCAACGTATCAGTGGGCTATTGGACCCGCGCATGGGTCGGGGCTTCTTCAATACATTCCCCGCTCAATACATGCTCCTTCGTTGTCCGTTGGATCATGTTTTCCACAGTGCCGATCTCCAATTATTGAAACTTCATCGCACGGGTCCTATCGGTTCCGATCATTTCCCGATCCACATCCAGCTTGTCCTGACCCCGGAAAAGAACAATGGCAATTCACCACCGGCACCAGATGCAGAAGACCGGAAGGAGGCGGACAGAAAGGTGGCTAACGGAACTTCCTAGCGAAGCGTTGTTAGGCGTTGAGGAAATTACCCGATCAATTTCCTCAGTGTGTAACATTCACACACATCGATGTGATCGAATACGGAAGCCTTTTGTTCAATATCCTCCACACGTTCAACACTTCCAAGCATCCGCTCTTCGTATGGCAGTGACTGGTATACGAATTGGATGTCCATGGTTCAACCAACTCAAGAATAACCATGACCAGTAAGACAAAACCGACCGGTCTGCGCAAGCTATTCGAAGATCAATTAGCTGATATCTATTACGCTGAAAAGAAACTAGCTTCTGCTTTAAAGAACATGACGAAACGGGCGCAGGACAGTAAATTATCCAAGGCGTTCGAGGGTCATCAAAAAGAAACACAAGGACAGGTGGAACGCCTTGAGAAGGTCTTTGAACTTCTGGACCTTCCAGCAAAGGGCAAGAAGTGCGAAGCCATCGAAGGGTTACTGAAAGAAGCAAAAGAACTAATGGAAGACTTCCAAGGCGATCCAGCGTTGGATGCCGCCTTGGTATGTGCTGCCCAAAAGGTGGAGCATTACGAGATGGCCAGTTATGGTTGCCTTGTTACCTATGCCGAAGAACTGGGGCTTTCCAAAGCAGCCGATCTACTCAAGAAAACATTGAAAGAAGAACATGGAGCTGACGAAAAGCTAAGCCAGTTAGCAGACCCGGCATTGAACCGCGCAGGCGAAAAAGATGGACAGAAGAAAAGCACCTCGGATGCGATGAACGGCCCAGGAAAGAAGGCAAAGAAAGCGATGAAGAAGAGCGCCAAGGCGAAGAACAAGTCCAGTAAAGGCAAGCCCGAGAGCATCAACAAGATCAAGGAAAAGAACACACCGGCAACGGTGGGTTAGGTGCTGGTCTACCCCATCCTGGAAGGCCGACATGTTCGTTCATGTCGGTCTTCGTTATTTAGTAACCGCTCATTCCAAAAGAGCGTTGGCCCTGATCATGGCAACTGAACGTTGGTAATGATCATTTTCTCCTTGTTGCCTTCACATAGATCAAGGATCTTATCAGCGGGGTGCGTGATCTGTGAGCGACCGGATAATACACTTCGTGTACCGCCTGCTTCCAAAACCCCAGCTGCGTTGCAGTACACGAATACGATGTTGTTCTCGAACGCTCTGGTCGTACATAACGAGTCGATCAGATGGATCTCATCCTCCATGGCCTCAGCATCTTTTGTGGTACCCTCCGGGAATGACCAATAAGTCGGCGAGATCACAAGTTGAGCACCTTGCGCATTCATCGCTGCAAAAAGCTGAGGGAACGCAATATCCCAACACACAATGAGCCCTACGTTACCGAACCGCGTCGGGAACACCGAGGCAAGTGTACCCGGGGTTATTGCGATCTTCTCGGTCTCCCATAAATTCACCTTGCGGTAAATTCCGGCAACAGTACCATCCGCATTGATGTAACAGGCTTGGTTATACAATGCAACGTCCTCTTGAACGGTCCATGTGCCGGGAACCAGATCGATCGCATATGTGGCCGCTAAACCTTGCATGCGTTCCATATACGCCGGAGCATGTTGCACGAAGGTGGTCTGCCCGGTCAGTGGACCACAAATGGCATCTTCGGGAAACACGATTAGGTCCGCCCCTTTCTTCTTTGCTTTTGCAACGAACTCTTCCATACGTTCCATGTTCTTCAACGGATCGCTTGGAGCGATGTTCAATTGTACCACTGCTATATTCAGTTCCATCGGATATGTTCAATGTACGAACAACACTGCAGATCTAAGACCAAAGGTCAGGCAATGCAATATTACTCGCTACGGAATGGTTTCAACCTCTCCTGGTCCGGACTTTACGACGTTCAACTTCCGGTAACACAGCAATTGCTTGAGACACCGCCAGAGGCAACCATCGTACGTTCTCCAATAATCCGTGGAGAACGGTTCTGTACACCACCATTAGGCGACCCTTCGCTCAACACACTATTCCAGGTCAACGCTGCACTTCAATCACCACTTCATTCCTTCTCCCGAACAATTTGAAGGGCGGGTCGTAGCCTAAGAAACTCCATTGACCCGAATGGCTGATGCCTTCCTCAGCGAGGCGTTGCAAGAGTTCATTCATGTGATGGTGGATCTTTTCATCATCTGCGAAACCCCCGAACGTGATCGCAGCAACGGTGCGTTCATTCTCGGTCGAGAACTTCACCTCAGCATTAGTGGGCTTCGGCAATTCGTCCATCGTGTATTGCGCCGGCACAAGGAATTTCATGGTCACGTTGCTGTCCATTTCCATCACCACCGGCGAGGTCATGGCGAACTTCTGCTCGCGTGCGTTACCTCCGAAAATGTAACCTGCTAGCATCCGGAACCCTTCACTTGAACTCTCTGAATAGGCCTTGGCATCCATCGTCACATAGATGAAGTTGGCGCATTCATAAGTGCGCACTTCGAAACCGTCATAAGTTTTGTCCACGCGATAGGGGTATTCCTCAATTCCCTTCACTTGGCTTTGCGCCCAGAGCTGGGAAATAGCTAACAGCACAAGCAGTATTACCAATACGATGTATATGATCTTCATTATTCGGGCATTATCCATTCCTGAACAAACAAGGTGTGGTTTTGTTCATGGATCTTACGTGTTCTGAAATGCGGGTCCACGCAACCCTGTCCGTTGACCGCGATCGCGGGAGCAGTTGCAGTTGCGGTGGACCAAGTTCCATAACGATAAAATTTGTTTACTTCAAAAAAGCGCAATGCACCCACGTGTTGCATACATTCATCCGGAATTCTACAGCCACGGCACCCTCTGCGAATGTTAAGCGCACTCCCCAAAGTAAAAGACAAAATGAAGCTCACCGAACTTTTCAATGAGTTCTATGAAAGTGAGAAAGCCGGTGGCATTGTCTTATTGATCGCGACCATTCTGTCGCTAGTGCTTGCTAATTCCGCTGTGGGTGCGAGCTATATGGAACTGTGGCAGTTCGACATTAACGGCCATTCGGTCGCCCATTGGATCAACGATGCATTGATGGCGATCTTCTTCCTGCTGATCGGACTGGAGCTGGAGCGCGAGGTATACATCGGCGAACTCTCCAAGATCAAGAATGCATCCTTACCGATCATCGGTGCGATCGGTGGTTTCGTTCTGCCTGCGTTGATCTTCCTAGCATTCAACTACGGCACTGAAACCAGTTCAGGTGCTGGTATCCCTATGGCTACGGACATCGCTTTTGCCATTGGCATATTGTCGCTGTTGGGCAACAGGGTTCCTACATCCTTGAAAGTGTTCCTCACGGCCTTGGCGGTGATCGATGACCTTGTCGCCATTATCGTGATCGCGATCTTCTACACGAAAGCACTGATGTTGACGGACCTGATGATCGCGCTTTCGATCTTCGCCTTGTTGGGCGTGCTGAACCGTTTGAAGGTCCGCAACCTGATCCCATACTTGATCGGCGGTGTCTTCATGTGGTACTTCATGTACAATTCCGGTGTGCATGCCACGATCACGGGCGTTTTGCTGGCGTTCGTTATCCCTTTCGGCAACGGCGACAAAAAGTCAACTTCCTACATTCTTCAACACGTGCTTCACAAGCCTGTGGCCTTTGTGATCCTGCCGCTCTTTGCATTGGCAAATACAGCAATATTCATAGCTCCTGATTGGTACAGTGGGTTAAGTGAGCCGTATAGCCTAGGGATCATCGCGGGTCTTGTGATCGGTAAACCGGTGGGCATCTTTGTGTTTTCGTTCATTGGCGCGGCACTCGGGTTATGTACGTTACCGAAGCGGTTATCCTGGTTGAACATCCTCGGCGCTGGGCTCTTGAGCGGCATCGGTTTCACCATGTCCATTTTCATAACCCTGTTAGCGTTCCAAGATGAAGCGTTGATCAACGGCTCGAAGATCTCGATCATTATCGCCTCGGTCATTGCGGGCGTAGCGGGTTTTGTGTTCTTGAAAGTTACGTTGAAAGAACGTGGTGGTAAAAAGGGCAAGGGGAAAGTGCTACAGGGCCAATAGGTATCGATTTAACTGTCTTGGAGTAGTGTCTACCCAAACCACGATATAAGTTTAGTTTTATCACATCCAACCAAACGTTTGTAGCCGACAGGTGTCAATAAGAGCAAGACAAACGCATCAACAATATGATACCCCTGAACGTAAGTTTTGCTATCTATTTACTACTTCCGCAAGGCTGGTTATTGATGCTTACCGTCATACTTATCGAGTGTTTAGGATTGAGCTATCTATTGACCGGATCATGGAATAATGGGAGAACATATCGATCAGCTGTAGCCTCGAATGCAATAAGCGGAATAATCGGAATAGTCATTTCCCTGTACATAAGTAGGTGGTGGTTAGTGGTTTGGTTTCCGTGGATGGGTAAAAATGATTTAAGAACTGCGGAAGGCTTGAAGTATTTCGCAATTTATTATAGTGTTGCCTTCGTGTTATCTGTAATAATTGAAGGGCTGGTCAACTATCGGAGGCTAAGACAAGAGTACAGCCTTAAGGAGATAATCAAAGCAACGACAATTGTAAACGTAGTAAGCTACGCGATAGGATCAGTTTTGTTCTATTTATTGAGTTAATAGTCGCGCGTCGCGCACAACCTCTCTTCGACCACGCAGGCGCTTGGTTCTACCTGTTCTCGTTAGTTCGGCATACGAAGCGGAACTCCTCCATCGGCTGATACATTACCACCGGCCACCGCAACCATAGTGTTTCCTGCACCTTATTTTTAAGGTCTACCCTTAACCTTAATGTCACCATGATACTCTCGCAAGATGGCTACTGTCACTTTGCGGCATGAAACAGAACACGAAACGGAACGGGTCACGCTCGATGATCTACGGCCTGATAGGGGTCGCAATGCTGGCGCCTCAATATCAAGTAGCGGCACAACACCACGATCTTGTCATGCAACACCATGCACTGATCACGGATCGCTCGACCTCTTTGCCAAACATCGAAACGAAAGCAAGTTCCATGGAACTTGCCGTTGATGCGAACGAATTGATATACACCTTCAGGACCAATACACCTACTGCGTTGAAGGTGGAGTTACTGGACAGTGCCAACCATACGCTTCAAGAACGCATGACCTGGACGCGCGCTGGTCGCAACTTCGTGCCGATCGATATTTCGGCATTGCCCGCAGGCATTTATGTCGTGAGGGTCGGTGGTCATGTACACCGGTTCAAACGGAATGTGGATTGGTATAACAGAACCATTGAGCAGAAACGATAACACGCTCTTAATTCTACGGCAATAATGACACGCTACGTTTGTGGTATGAGAACAAAGATCATCTGGCTGATCGTGCCGCTCGCAGCAGCTTGTTCCAAAAAGAATGAACAGATGGAGCGTTCCACAAAGGATCCGTTCATCAGCAAACTGGTGATCAACGAAGTGGTCGCTGAGAAGTCAAGAACATCCGGGGAGTTCGGTGAACCGGCGGACTGGTTCGAGGTGTACAATACCGGAACGGAGGAACTGATCCTTGAGGAAGGAGAATGGTTCGTTACGGACGAAGGGTCCAAGAAACCCAAGAAATTCCAATTACCTGAAACCGTAATTCCCGCACACACGGCCCTGGTGATCTGGTGTGATAAGGTGGATGATACCAGTTCCGGCATCCACACCAATTTCGCGCTTGCATCCAATGGTGAGCACATTGCACTCTACCACGAAGTTGATGGTGTGGGGTCGGTGATCGATGAATTGATCTATTCAAAGAATGGCATGCCAGGACCTATTTCGGCGCGTTATCCGGATGGAATTGGCGAGTGGATCATCCCGAAGGAATCCACGCCGGGCGATGCGAATACATCTGGTTTGTATGTTGCGTTGGATTGAGTGTTGATCTTCGACCAAGCAGGAGCTCACTTCTGAATGTCATTCTTCATTTCCGAATGGCTCCTTGAACCAACCCGCATACATCCGGTAGTTGTTCGCGATGCGTTCGATCTCGTTCTTGGAGAGATCCTCACCAACAGCACGGATGCGTTTTGCGGGCACACAAGCCATGAGTGAGCCGGGTTCCACGATAGTATTCTGCAATACCACGGCACCTGCTGCGATCACGCTGCCTTCACCGATCACGGCATTGTCCATAACGATGGCTCCCATGCCGATAAGCACCTTGTCGTGAATGGTACATCCGTGTACAATTGCGTTGTGTCCTATGCTGACGTCGTTACCAATGGTGAGGCCAGCGCGTTCATAAGTAGCATGCAGTACGGCACCATCCTGGATGTTCACCCGATCACCGATGCGGATCGAATGCACATCACCGCGTACCACCGCGTTGTACCATACGCTGCAATTGTCGCCCATGATAGTGTCCCCGATAACGACAGCTGTTTCAGCGAGGAAGATATCGGCTCCGAAAGAGGGAGTGAAGCCGCGAACGGAACGGATCAATGCCATTGAAGAAGGGAATTATGAATGTAGAATATCGAATGTAGAATGTAGAGTGCTACTGGGATGGTCGCAAGGATGGGATACTGATCGCTGCCGCATGACCACGCATGATCATGCGGAACAACGACCAGGGCTTTTTACCGTCTCCGCGAACTTCTTACTCCTTCCCCTCTTCCTTCACTTTTCCGCAGCCTTCTTTTTGGCAGCACTCGGGGAGTTTGGCGAATGCTTTTTCATTGCCGGGTACGCCGTCTGCTCCGTAGCCGAGGTTGATCAGTGCCATGCGCAGATCTTCTGGTGTATTCTTCTTTGGATCATAGACCACATTCACCGCACTTGCTTCCAGATCAACAACAACGCTCTTGACGCCTTTCTCATAGATCATGTTCTCTTCGATGGTCTTCTTGCACATGTCGCACACTGTTGTTGTGTGGATCACGAGTTGTTCGGTCTTCTTGGCATCTTGCGCATAGCTGTTGATCGTAAGCAATGCGAGGAATAGGATGATCAACTTTTTCATGGGGTTATCAGTGTTTGGTTCTTGGGTTTTTTAGCAATGTTGAAACGGAATCCGCCGTAGATCATGGCCTTGTTGGTAGGCCCCCAGATCAGGGAGGCGTCAAAATACGGGCCATACGGATCATTGGCGGCAATGATCTGTTGGTTCTGAAACGTACTCGTTAGGTTCTCGCCGCCGAGGTAGAACTCCCAAAACCCAATTGCTCTGGAGATCTGCGCGTGCAATGTGGTGTATGCCGGCGAGCGTTCCGCTAAGCGGTACTCGGCAGGGTTCGAGGCAGTGTTGGGGATGCGACCTTCGCCGAAGAGGTTCAGGCTGATGTCGAAACGCCAATGGTCCTTCAGATCGGAATACGCGAGATCGATCAAGCCGCGATGGCTTGGTGTGAAAGGCCGTTGACGGATTACGCCATCGTATGTCGTTTTAACTTCATAGAACCTATAGCTCACTTTGAAATTGAAACGACGGCCCAATTCCACTTGCACATCGGTAAGCAGACTGTTCGCGTACGAAGGTCCATCGAGCATATAGAACGCAATGGTCTGCGGACTGTGATCGAGATCGGTGACCAATTGTTCAACGAATTCCGTGCGGTAGAGATCCACACCGAATACCCATTTGCGATCAAGCATTTTGAATTTGTGCAGGAACGATACACCGAAGTTCCAGGAACGTTCCATGCCCAACGGACCTTCAACCACTACCGTGCGCGAGCTGGCCAGCACGCTTGAATTCTCGATCAACGGGTTCGCTGTTCTAAAAGCATGACCTACTGAAAGACGCATGTTCGTAAGCGGTCCGAAGTCATACTTCGCATGCACACGCGGGCTTACCGTATTGCCATAAACTGAATTCGCATCCGCACGGATACCAGCGACCAGTGCCAATTTTTCGCGCTTGCGCGTGTACTCCGCGAACACACCCGGCATGCGTTCCGTGCGACCGAAGGCGCTATCCGCAGCAGTAACGTTCGTCCGAAAGGTCTCGGAGTAATCATCGAACTGGAACGTTACGCCCGCTTTCAGTTGATCCGTTCCCGTACCGAGCAGCATCTGATACACCGCACTGGCATACAAGCTTTCCTGCGCACCGGTATAATTCCGTTCGCCGAACAGTGAACCCACGTCATGCTTGCGCGCAGTGAACAGGAACCCGATGCTCTTCGACGGATCGTTCTTGAACACAATGCCGTGCTTGCCGAACACATCGATCATTTCGTTGCGGATGTTCACCTTGTAGGGAGATCGCACCAGCACGTCTCTCAGCGTATCCGCAGCGCGTGTAGTATGTCCTCCAATACGTTCATCATATACATACCGGGCACCCAATTGAATGGTGCGTCGTTCGGAGCGGTAGAGCCAGCGGTCCATCACGTTGATGCGTTTGGAACGCGGTGAATCCAAGAACCCATCGGCATTCTGGTCCATGTCCTGTTGGAAGAGGTTGCCATGGAGCATCAGGATATTGTCGCTGTTCTTGCCTGTGCTTTGCGCGGTATGCACGTTCGCTTCCGTACGCCCCTGCGAATTACCGTAGAGGTTGATGAAGAGCGGACCTTCAGCGGCCGGATCGCGAAGGCATAGATCTATCTGGCCGGTCATGGCATTGGGACCGTTCACCGCAGTGCCGATCCCTTTGCTCAGGTTGATGTCCTGGATCCACGTACCGGGCAAGAGTGTTAGTCCGTAGTTGGATGAAAGTCCTCGGATAAAGGGCAGGTTCTCCATGCTGATCTGCGCGTACCGGCCATCGAGTCCGAGCATCCGGATCGTCTTGGTACCGGAGACCGCATCGGCATAATTCACATCGATCGTTGCATTGGTCTCGAAGCTTTCACTGAGATCG